>NZ_MVOJ01000030.1:0-90958 GCF_002018845.1 Pseudomonas sp. MF6394 | reverse complement strand
CAACGGGGGTGGGCGGGCGACACGAGATCCCAGATCGAGCCCCCAAGCATGAGGGCCAGACCGATATAGAGCAGCCAACCGCTCCGCCAGCCATAAGCCCGCATCAAAAACACCGCAGCCAAGACCAGGACAGGGCCTATCAGGCCGAGTGCAGTTCGCTGCCACTGCCGATGTTTGAGCCAGCCAAGGGAATTGACGAGCAGCGCCAGGGCCGCAAACAAGGGCAGTAGCGTGGTGATGAACAGGCCTTCCCACTGGCTCAAAAAGCCCAGACCGATTGCAGCGCCTAAGCTAGCCAGAGCAGGAAAACACGCGGCGCAGCCTAGGGCTGAAACCAGCACACCGACGGAACTGGCTTTGTCACCGATCCGCGTGAACAGATTGAGAGGATTTCTCATTGGTATTTCCTCCTATTGCTTGATGGTAGATGGATAGCCGGCATCCTCGGTCGCCTTGGTCAGGGCCTCGGAGTTGGTCTTGGCATCGTCGAAGGTCACGATGGCTTCGCGTTTCTCGAAACTCACCTCGGTCTTGGTCACGCCCTCGACCTGGGTCAGCGCTTTCTTGACCGTGATCGGACAGGCGGCGCAGGTCATGCCCGGTACCGACAGGGTGACGGTTTGGATGGCGGCCCACACCGGGGAAACCACGGCAATGAGCGCGAGAGCGGCAAACAGCTTTTTCATGGGAGACTCCTGCCTGATCAGTAAAACAACGGGAGGATGTAGGGGAAACCGAGCGCGACCAGCACGAGTGCCATCACGAGCCAGAAAATGAACTTGTAGGTGGTTCGTACCTGCGGAATTGCGCAGGTCTCACCGGGTTTGCAGGCTTGAGCCGGGCGGAAAATGCGCCGGTAAGCGAAGAACAGCGCCAACAATGCCGCGCCGATGAAAAACGGGCGGTAGGGCTCCAGAACGGTGAGATTACCGATCCAGGCGCCGCTGAAGCCCAGGGCAATTAGCACCAGCGGGCCCAGGCAGCAGGTGGACGCAAGGATCGCCGCCAGACCTCCAGCGAGGAGTGCACCACGGCCCTTTTGTGATTCAGACATGGGTTCAACCTTTCGAATGTTTGATCGATGGGTTAAGGTTATTTCCGTAGTCAGGTACGGAGTCAAGCGGTATGAAAAACACTGCGGAAAGCCTGACCATTGGCGTCTTTGCCAAGGCAGCCGGGGTTAACGTGGAAACCATTCGGTTCTATCAA
The DNA here is from genome assembly GCF_002018845.1 of Pseudomonas sp. MF6394. Classification (NCBI taxonomy): domain Bacteria; kingdom Pseudomonadati; phylum Pseudomonadota; class Gammaproteobacteria; order Pseudomonadales; family Pseudomonadaceae; genus Pseudomonas; species Pseudomonas sp. MF6394. The sequence continues at coordinate 89,749 of NZ_MVOJ01000030.1, read as the reverse complement.
CGCAAAGGGCTGTTGCCCGAACCGGACAAGCCCTACGGCAGCATTCGTCGCTACGGCGAGGCGGATATTGCACGGGTGAAATTCGTGAAGTCCGCACAACGGCTGGGCTTCAGCCTCGATGAAGTGGCCGGACTGTTGCGGCTCGATGACGGTACGCACTGCAATGATGCGCGTGTGCACGCCGAGCAGAAGCTCGAAGACGTGCGGGGGAAACTTGCGGATCTGCGGCGGATCGAGTTGGTCCTGGCGCAGTTGGTTGATGACTGTTGCGCGAGCCACGGGACGGTTAGCTGCCCGCTGATCGATTCGCTGCATGGAATAGATAGCCACGAAAACTTCGCGCCTTAGCCTACGATTTCCCGTTTCATTGCCCCCCTGTTTGTCGGCTTGAACAGGAAAAGAGCGGCGCTCAATGAGCCCCGTTGACTGGCCAAACCTACGGTCTGCTTTTAGCCACGCTCTTACCCTACAGAGCCGAGAGTCCTGATCACTTCGAATGCAAATGATTGGTCAGTTGCAACGCAAATGGGTGGTCAAGTGGGGTGCAATTTCGCAGTTTTTGAGTGTGAGCGCGTCAATCAGCGGTTAAAGGGGATTAAGGTCTGAGATGCAAGGCGGTGTAGTTCGGACGCTTACGCTCTTAACGCCACGACAGTTGATGTAGAAAATTCCGAATACCGGGAGCACTGCTCCAATTAGAATCAGCCACCAATCGGAGTTTTTGCGTTTAAATGTCTCAAACGCAGCAAGATCGATGCCTATAACAGTCAGGCCAACGCAAACCACAATAAACAAAGCCCATTTGTAGCGTGTCATCTCACCAAATAGGTTTTTTCGATGGATGATACAAAAAATCCAGAAGCACATCCAAGCCACTGCGTCGATCATATAGAGGCTTAAAGCTAGTATGACACCACCCACACCTACTCCATGCATATAGTCCTCCTGCTATAGCAAAGGCATTCAATTTAGACTAGCAGCAATGGCGTGAAATTTCCGTGAAGCTAAAACTTTGAATAGTTTAACGACTCTGGCAAGGAGACGCCTTTGGTCAGCGGCAGCCAGTCAGCGAGACAGACGATATCTGTATCAGTGGGATCAATGTAGCTACCTCTATTCTGTCGAAAACTAAGGTTTTGGTCGCGTACTTTTCTAGGTCAGGTTATACCAAAGTGGTTGCTGGTCTGATTTAACGCTTCCAGAACGCTGATCTGTTTGAGAACCGCCCTGATCGCATATCCAGATGACTATCTTGAAACGGTTGAGCAAGCACGACGGGAAACATCACCTGCCGTAAGGGAGAATTGTTACAGATAGGAGGGCGCCTTATATGCGTCCGGCCAACACACCTTGGCGATTATTTTGGTGGCTGCAGGTGCTGCTGCGGCTATTGGCGCTAAACAAGCGTCCACCGCTGGCCATGGCTGGGCACCGTTGCTCGTCGAGCGCCTTACCTGTCGAGCGTGTTGATCATCGGTGTTGGTCTCTATGTTAACGATAATGCTGGCTTAATTCAGATACGGTGATATCGCCTGAATCAGAGCCTTCGGCAGGCTGTGAGAACTTCATCCAATTGTAAGAGCCCATTTCAGCCACTACACTCCAGCCCATGAAACGCTACCTGCGGTTTTGCCTCATTTTCGTTATTAGCTTGGCGCTTCCCCTTAGCGGGATGGCGGGTGTTCAGGCGCCGACAGAACCTTGCCCAATGAAGATGATGGGCATGGCGATGATGGAAGACATGGGAATGGACTGCTGCAACGACATGAAAAGCCCGGCGGAACATGGCAAACCCTGCAAGCCGGGCAAGGAATGCAAGACGGGCGGCATGCTGCAAGTCTCGATCCTCAAGCCTCCTGTAACCGTGTTCAGCCCCGTAGTGACTTCTTTCTTCAGCGACTCCCTGCCCGTACAAAACCCGTCCGGGGTATGGCGACCGCCTCGCGTTTAACTCCTGTCCAACATTGAGCCTCATTCCGCATTTGCGGGATGGACTGGCTGCGCGCATGTTTTTTTTGACGCGTGCAGTGGATGATCACAGGAATCGTAAACATGAACTCCAAGTGCTATTGCACAGGTTGGCCCCTGATGGCCGGTCTGGCGGCAAGCGTACTGGCATTGCCGAGCTTCGCTGCCGCATTGACACTCGATGAAGCGTTGCGGCTGGCTGAAAACAATGCACCGTCGCTGATCGCACAAGACGCCAAAATTCAGGCTGCCAGCAGTGCGGCTATTCCAGCGGGTGAATTACCCGATCCCAAGTTGCTGGCAGGTGTGCAGAACTACCCCATCGGCGGCCCAGATCGCTGGAGCATCGACCAGGACTTCATGACCATGCAAATGGTCGGGGTCAGACAAGAGATGCCCAACAGCGACAAGCGCAAAGCACGCATTGAGGTCGCCGATGCGGCCATTGATCGAGCTGCGGCAGAGCGTGGAGTCGAGCGCCTAAAGGTACGCCAGTCCACGGCGTTGGCCTGGATCAGCAGCTACTCGGTTGAGCGCAAAGATGCGCTGTTCCAGGACTTCTACAAAGAAAACCGCCTGCTGAGCGATACCGTCCGGGCCCAGATTGCCGGTGGCCGCGCTCAACCCGCCGATGCAGTGACGCCCAAGCAAGAAGCGGCTCAACTGGCGGAGCAACAGGACGATCTGGTTCGCCAGCGCATGCAGGCCCGAGCGGCCCTCAAACGCTGGATAGGCTCCGCCGCCAACGACAAGCCTGTGGGTAGCTTGCCTGAATGGCCCGTCGATCCATCAAGCTACGCCCATAAACTGCAACACCATCCCGAGTTGGCAGCGTTTGCGCCGATGACCCGCGAAGCGCAAGCCAAGGTTCGTGAAGCCGTGTCGGAGAAGCAGTCGGACTGGAGCTGGGAACTGGATTACCAGCGCCGTGGCGGTGAGTTTGGCGATATGGTCAGCGTGCAATTTTCCTGGGACCTGCCGCTGTTTCCTGACTCGCGCCAAAACCCCAAAATCGCAGCCAGACAGGCTGAACTCAGCCAGCTTGAGGCCGAGCGCGAAGCTCTGTCTCGCGAGCACACCCAGCAACTGGAAAACGAACTGGCTGATTATGAGCGCCTTAATCGTGCGGTAAGCCGGAACCAGCAAAGCCTGTTGCCGCTGGCCAGGGAAAAGGTCGAACTCAGCATGGCCAGTTATCGCGCTGGTAAAGGCGATTTAAACGCCGTTGTTGCCGCCCGACGTGAACTCATTGAAGTCCGCCTCAAACAGGTCGATGTGGAAGAGCAGCGAGCACTGACCAGTGCGCGTCTGTATTTTGCTTATGGGGAGTCCAGCCAATGATCCTTAAAAAATGGAACGGGGCATTGCTGGTAAGCATCACGCTGGCATTGGGTGCTGTCGGTGGTTACTGGTTTGCTCACCAACGCATGAATGAGGCACCCAATACCGCCCCGGAGCAGAGCCTCAATTCACCGGATGAACGCAAGGCCCTGTATTGGTACGACCCCATGTACCCGCAGCAAAAGTTCGATAAACCGGGTAAGTCCCCCTTCATGGACATGCAACTGATCCCCCAGTACGCCGACGTCGTCGGGGATCGTGCGACCGTCAGTATCGATCCGAGTCTGACCCAAAATCTCGGTCTGCGTATTGCGACTGTCACGCGTGGAAACTTTGAGTCCAGCCTCGACGTGACAGGTGTCTTGGCGTTCAACGAACGGGATGTCGCCGTGATTCAGGCACGCACCGCAGGCTTTGTAGAACGGGTCTATGCCCATGCTCCAGGCGATGTGCTCAAAGCCAATGCGCCGTTGGCGGATATTCTGGTGCCAGAGTGGGCCGCCGCCCAGACAGAGTTCCTTGCACTCAAGCGCAACGGTGATGCCGACCTGTTGGCTGCGGCCCGCCAGCGACTGCGGCTCACTGGGATGCCGGCAACACTGATTACCCAGGTAGAGCGTGGCGGTAAGGTTCAACCTTACCTGACGCTCACCAGCCCCATCGGTGGTGTGCTGCAAGAATTGAATGTTCGTACGGGGATGACCGTGGCGACTGGCGACACTCTGGCGCGCGTCAATGGCTTGAGCAGTGTCTGGCTAGCCGTGGCTGTTCCAGAATCGGACTCCGCAGCTATCACCGTGGGACAGCCAGTCGAAACGCGTCTGCCAGCTTTCCCTGGGACAATGCTCAATGGCAAGGTCAGCGCGATTTTGCCCGAGACCAATCCGGACAGTCGCACGCTTCGCGTGCGGGTGGAACTACCCAATTCGGACGGGCGCCTCAGACCGGGTTTGACGGCGCACGTACGCCTAAACAGCTCAACCGGGCAAAGTGTCTTGTGGGTGCCGAGCGAGGCGGTCATTCGCACTGGCCGACGTGCTCTGGTGATGCTCGCCGAAGACGCTGGCCGCTACCGTCCGGTTGAAGTGCAACTCGGCCAGGAAAGCGATGGCAAGACGGCGATAGTGAAAGGTCTGGAAGAAGGCCAGAAGGTGGTGACCTCTGGCCAGTTCCTGCTCGACTCGGAGGCCAGTCTCAAGGGCATTGTTGCAAGCTCGGAGAAAGAGTCTCCGCCCAGTGAAGCAGCCTCCAGTTTTCATGAGGCGGATGGGCAGATCGTTGAGATCAACGACAAAGAAGTCACGCTCGCCCATGGCCCCTTCAAGACGCTGGGCATGCCTGGCATGACGATGACGTTCCCTCTCGCCAGTCCGGCGCTGATGCAGGGCCTCAAGGCTGGTGACAAGGTTCGGGTCGCGGTGAGCCAGACCGATGATGGCTTGCGTGTCCAGCGCCTGAGTAAATCGGGGAGCCAGCCATGATTGCAGCTCTCATTCGTTGGTCGGTGGCCAACCGATTCCTGGTGCTACTGGCGACACTGTTCGTCACGGCTTGGGGTATTTGGTCGGTGCAGAGCACGCCCATCGATGCGTTGCCGGATCTCTCCGATGTTCAGGTGATCATCCGCACTCCTTATCCAGGACAAGCGCCGCAGATTGTCGAGAATCAGGTGACCTATCCGTTGGCCACCACCATGCTCTCAGTACCAGGGGCCAAGACCGTGCGTGGTTATTCCTTTTTTGGGGATAGCTTCGTTTACGTGCTGTTCGAAGACGGCACTGACTTGTACTGGGCCCGCTCGCGGGTGTTGGAATACCTGAGCCAAATACAAAGCCGGTTGCCGGCCAGCGCCAAACCGGCGTTGGGGCCGGATGCGACAGGGGTGGGTTGGATCTATCAGTACGCACTGGTGGATCGCAGTGGCGGTCACGATTTAGCCCAGCTTCGAGCACTTCAGGACTGGTTCCTCAAGTTCGAACTCAAGACTCTGCCCAACGTTGCAGAAGTCGCTACGGTGGGAGGCATGGTCAAGCAATACCAGGTGCAGCTTGATCCGCTCAAACTGGCCAGCCTTGGTATCACCCAGACTGAGGTGACCGACGCTATCGGCAAGGCCAATCAGGAAACGGGTGGTGCAGTGCTGGAGATGGCGGAGACCGAGTTCATTGTGCGGGCTTCCGGCTACCTGAAGACGCTCAATGACTTTCGGGCGATCCCGCTGAAGCTGGGCTCGAACGGTGTGCCGGTGACTCTTGGTGATGTCGCCACGATCCAACTGGGGCCGGAAATGCGGCGTGGCATCACCGAACTCGACGGTGAGGGGGAGACTGTCGGCGGCGTGGTTATTTTGCGCAGCGGCAAGAATGCTCGCGAGACCATTGCTGCGGTCAAGAGCAAACTCGACGAGCTGAAAAGCAGTTTGCCGGCTGGGGTTGAAATCGTCACCACCTACGACCGAAGCAAGCTGATCGACCGCGCTGTGGAAAATCTCAGCCACAAGCTTATCGAAGAGTTCATCGTTGTCGCGTTGGTTTGTGGGATCTTCCTCTGGCACTTACGCTCGTCGCTGGTGGCGATCATCTCCCTGCCGGTTGGTGTGTTGATTGCCTTCATCGTCATGCGTTACCAAGGCATCAACGCCAATATCATGTCTTTGGGCGGGATTGCCATCGCCATCGGCGCGATGGTCGATGCCGCCGTGGTGATGATTGAGAACGCCCACAAGAAGGTTGAGGCCTGGCACGTGGCCAATCCTGGGGAGGAACTGAAGGGTGAGCATCATTGGCACGTAATGACTGAAGCGGCAGCGGAGGTAGGCCCTGCATTGTTCTTCTGTTTGTTGATCATCACCCTGTCGTTCATCCCGGTATTTACCCTGGAAGCACAGGAAGGGCGTTTGTTCGGCCCACTGGCTTTCACCAAGACCTACGCCATGGCCGCAGCGGCGGGATTGTCAGTGACCTTGGTGCCAGTGCTGATGGGCTACTGGATTCGAGGACGAATCCCCAGTGAGCAACAGAACCCGTTGAACCGGTGGTTGATTCGGATCTATCAGCCAGCCCTGGACGCAGTCTTGCGTCGACCAAAGATCACGCTGCTGGTGGCGCTATTGGTTTTCGTCAGTGCGCTATGGCCAATGTCGCGCTTGGGTGGAGAATTTCTTCCGCCGTTGGATGAGGGCGACCTGCTCTATATGCCTTCTGCTCTGCCGGGATTGTCGGCGCAGAAAGCGGTGCAATTGCTGCAACAGACCGACCGCCTGATCAAGACCGTTCCAGAGGTGGAACACGTCTTTGGTAAAGCAGGCCGTGCCGAAACCGCTACCGATCCGGCACCGCTGGAGATGTTCGAAACCACCATTCAATTCAAACCGCACGAGCAATGGCGCCAAGGCATGACCCAGGAAAAATTGGTGGAAGAACTGGATCGTGTGGTACGAGTCCCTGGACTAACCAATATCTGGATACCGCCAATACGAAACCGAATCGACATGCTGGCGACAGGTATAAAGAGCCCAATTGGAGTGAAAGTTGCCGGCAGCAACCTGACGGAGATCGATGCCGCGACTCAGGCAGTCGAGCGAGTGGCCAAGGGCGTGCCCGGTGTCAGCTCGGCTCTGGCCGAGCGACTGACCGGTGGGCGCTACATTGACGTGGATATCGACCGCAAGGCCGCTGCTCGTTACGGGCTGAATATCGCCGATGTGCAGTCCATCGTGGCAGGTGCCATCGGTGGTGAAAACGTCGGCGAGACCATTGAAGGTCTCGCACGTTTCCCGATCAACGTACGTTACCCACGGGAGTGGCGCGACTCGCTCGGCGCCCTGGAGCAATTGCCGATCTATACCCCGCTGGGGAGCCAGATCACCCTTGGCACGGTGGCGAAGGTCAAGGTCAGCGACGGCCCACCGATGCTCAAGAGCGAGAACGCACGACCTTCAGGCTGGGTGTACATCGATGTGCGTGGTCGGGATATTGCCTCGGTGGTTGCCGATCTGCGCCGGGTCGTCAGTGAGCAGGTCAAGTTGCAGCCAGGCATGAGCCTCAGTTACTCCGGACAGTTCGAGTTTCTCGAAAGGGCCAACGCACGTCTCAAACTGGTGGTGCCTGCCACGCTGCTGATCATCTTCGTGTTGCTCTACCTGACTTTTGCCCGATTCGACGAGGCCTTGCTGATCATGGCCACTCTGCCGTTCGCACTGACTGGCGGGGCATGGTTCCTCTATCTGCTGGGCTTCAACCTGTCAGTCGCCACCGGGGTCGGTTTTATCGCCTTGGCCGGGGTTTCTGCCGAGTTCGGCGTGATTATGTTGCTCTACCTGAAAAACGCCTGGGCCGAGCGTGAAGACCTCGGCGACAGCACTGAGCGTGGGCTGGTGGCGGCGATTCGTGAAGGCGCTGTGCAGCGCGTTCGCCCCAAGGCCATGACCGTGGCCGTGATCATTGCCGGTCTGTTACCCATCCTGTTGGGCAGCGGCACCGGCAGCGAAGTGATGAGCCGCATCGCCGCGCCCATGGTTGGCGGTATGGTCACGGCACCCTTGCTTTCCCTGTTTGTCATTCCGGCAGCGTATCGCCTGATGCGTCGCCGTCAACTCCAAGTTTAACCCAATCCCCCTCAAGGAAAAGTCGTATGAAACTGACCCTGATTGCAGCTGCTAGCATCGTAGTTACGCTGTCTTTTTCTGCCCTGGCAGAGGACATGCCAGGCATGAAAATGGACGATATGGAAGGCATGGAAATGAAGCAGGAATCGAAGCAGGAATCGAAGCAAACGCCTGTCGCCAGCGCCGAGGGCACGATCAAGGCTATCGATCCCGCAAAACATACGGTGACCCTAGCTCACGGCGCCGTTCCAGCGGTGCAATGGCCGCCGATGACCATGGCCTTTTCCGTGGCCGAGGATCAGTTGGCAGGGCTGTCGGTTGGAGACCGTGTATCGTTTTCTTTTCGACTAGAGGGTGGAAAAGCAACGATTGTCTCCATCAAAAAGTGATGTTTCAGTAGCCGGCACGTATTGTCGTGCCGGTTTTTACCACCTACCTTCACAACAATCAGCACTTCGGCTACGGGTGAGAATGACTGCTTCTCGCCGATATTGTTGAAAAAGTGGCGTTGTCACGGTGGCATCGTCTTCTCAATCAGATCGACTGACGTTACTTGAGGCAACCAGTCAGCGATTGAGGACGGTAACATTCATGGGGTGTCGCATTTCGGCTCCACGGTGAAGGTCCGCGAGGCATCAACCGCTCCAATACGCGCTAAGGTACTGCGCCCAATCAGCACGGGATAATTCATCTTGCCCCGATCCTTCAGCGAGAACTCCTCATCGTACATACGAGATCCGATGCATATTTTCATCATCACAACCGGACGCTGCTCCGCGCCGCCGGCGCCACGCACTTTTACGTTGCGGACGACTTTGCGCTCAAAGGATGAATTGGTCATCTTGCCAGTCATGCTGTCTTTGACTTCCACGTTAAAGCGGACCCACCTCTGGTTGTCCTTTTCAAACCGTTCCAAATCCTTCGCATCCATGGACGAGGTCAAAGCTCCGGTATCGAGCTTGATTTTCACCGAGATGTTTTCTGGTTGAATCTGCCCTTCCTCCACCCACCCAAATACCTTGGGCGGTGACTTCGTCTCGGCAAATCCGGGCGTCATCGCCAAAGCAATAGTCATCGCAATCAACCATCTTGTCGTTCGATACTGCATAAGGGAAACCTCTTTTATGGGTTGAGAGAGTTGTTTCTTGTGCTGTAGGGGGCTTAGGTTGTCTGCTGCTCCGTCAATGACGAGCCCTAAACATCCTCGTAGCTGCGGCTGTTCGCCCATTCCAACTCATGCTGCACCTCCAGGTGGAAGGCCTCATAGAGCAACCAGGCCTTCTGACAGTTCTGCTCCAGAAGTCTCTCTGCCTCAGCGCTGATGCCCGACTGCTCGCGCAGTGCCATCAACTTTAGGTAGGCAGCATAAGCAGCATCTCGACTCTGGACGGCATGCCCTTCGGCAATATTGCGGTTTAAACCCGCCATTAGCTGCTCTATCTCAACCGTGTAATCATCAGTCATAAGTTACGAGTCTCTGGTTGGGGAACGGCGTGAAGCAGCAGCCAGCAAATGCCCCCTTGATCACGCTTTCAAGGCCAGGATTCGGCGTGCCCCATTCAAGACAATGAGGCCCACAACGGTACCAATCACCAAATCTGGATAGGCAGAACCTGTCCACGCGACCAGCACGCCGGCAACGATAACGCCAAGATTCGCGAGCACGTCGTTGGCTGAAAAAATCCAGCTTGCTTTCATGTGTGCACCGCCTTCGCGATGACCATAGATCATCAAGAGACAACTGACGTTGGCAACCAGTGCGACTGCGCCAATCCCCATCATCAACATCGACTCAGGTTCGCTGCCGTAGAGAAAGCGTCTCGCCACTTCAACGAGTACACCCAGGGCCAACACGATCTGAAAGAAACCTGCCAGGTGCGCAGCGCGCACCTGCAGCCGTGCACTCCGGCCGACTGCGTAAAGAGCCAAGCCATACACGGCAGCATCAGCAAACATGTCCAGTGAGTCGGCCACTAGGCCAGCCGACTGGGCGATCAACCCTGCGCCCATCTCGATGGCAAACATCGCGGCATTGATACCGAGTAGGATTTTGAGCGTGCTTGCCTCCTTGGCAGTAGTCAGCTCTTCGGTGGCACTATTGGCCGAGGCTGCTTCCTGACTGGCCGGTTCAGTCCCCAGTAACGTTGCGCCCAGGCCAAGTGACTCCAGCTTTGTAGTGATCAGATCAACGGGCCCGTAATGGAAAGCGCGTACCTGCCTGCTCGCCAAATCAAAGGACAATGAATGGAGCTCAGGCAAGTCATTTAATGCGAGCCGAATCATCCGTTCTTCTGATGGACAATCCATTTTTGGCACCAAAAAACTGCTAACCCATGTTCCATCATTCGACGACGTGGATGCCGCTTCGGTGGTTGTTTCCGCGGGGCCACAACCACAGGATTTATCACAGGCGCTCATGATCCACTTTTCCTATTGGTTTCCACTCTGGTTATTGAAAACTATATAGTAGGTATAGGGTCAAGCGTAGATATACTGGATTTTTATCGAGGAGCCATTGATGCGCATCGGTCAACTAGCACAGCTGACAGGAGCGGATATTCAGACCATTCGTTTCTATGAGCGCGAACGTCTGCTTCCACTGCCAAATCGTCAGGCCAATGGCTACCGCGCCTATGAAGCGGAACATGTGGAGAGACTCCTGTTCATCCGTCGCTGCCGGTCGTTCGGTATGTCGTTGGAGGAAATCGCTGTTTTGCAGAGCTTTCAAGCACAGCCGCAGCAACCTTGCGCGGCGGTGAATGCGCTGCTTGATAGTCATATTGCTCAGGTCAGAACCCAAATCACGTCCTTGCAAGTTCTGGAAGAGCAATTGGTGAGATTGCGCCGCTGCTGCGATAACGAACGACAAAGCTTGGACTGCGGAATACTTTCGGGCTTGGTGGAGGGCGGTTCAACACACTCCTGATGCACGCGCCCCTTCGTTTTTGCTCAAAAATTTAGTTCTTGACCATATAGCGACTATAGGGTGTTCACTGCGCAACAACAGAGGAGACGCCTTAATGGCTAATTGTTGCGATGACACCCCGAAAAAAAGCTTATGCGGCAACCCTGCGGAGACAAGCTGCAGTGCAACGGCTTGCGCGGCACCGGCAGAACCGGTAGGCGAACTGAGCAGCTTTCGCATTGAACAAATGGATTGTCCTACTGAAGAAGCGCTGATCCGCGGCAAACTGGAGAAGCTGCCCGAAGTGCAGGCGCTGCAGTTCAATCTGCTAAACCGGACCCTCGACGTCCGTCACGAGCCGCTGTCCCCGCAGGTACTTGTGGAGGCCATTGCTTCATTGGGGATGAAGGCTGAGCCATTGACCGCCGCGCAGGGCACTCGTGTGGTAATTGCGCAAATGGACTGTCCCACCGAGGAGCGACTGATCACCGACAAACTGTCCGGTATGCCGGGCATCTCGGCACTGCGGTTCAATCTGCTGCAACGAACACTCACCATCAGCCATGAGCCGGAGGCACTGGCGCCCGCGTTGGACGCGATCCGCGCGCTCGGCTTCACTCCCCAGCTTGCGGCCGAAACCAAATCCTCGACCAAACCGCATCCACCGACCAATGCTTACTGGTGGCGGCTAGGGCTGTCCGGGGCCGCCGCCGCATCTGCGGAGATCTTGCACTTCACCCAGTTGGTGCCCGAATGGGGCGTTGCGGCCATTTCTCTGGCGTCCGTGTTGCTGTGCGGGTTGGCCATCTACAAGAAAGGCTGGATCGCCCTCAAGAACCGTAACCTCAACATCAATGCGCTGATGAGTATTGCCGTTACGGGCGCTATTCTAATTGGGCAATGGCCCGAAGCTGCCATGGTGATGTTCCTGTTTGCGGTCGCGGAGTTGATCGAGGCCAAATCCCTCGATCGCGCTCGGAATGCTATCCGCGGCCTGATGGACCTGGCTCCGGACAAGGCGACGGTGCAGCAACCCGATGGCCGTTGGATCGAGCTGGAGGTGGCCACGGTCGCCGTCGGAAGTTTGGTTCGGGCTCGCCCCGGTGAGCGTATCGGCCTGGATGGGGAGGTGGTCAAAGGTAATTCGACGATCAACCAGGCACCCATCACCGGCGAGAGCCTGCCTGTGGAAAAGGGGCCAGGCGATACGGTGTTCGCCGGCACCATTAACCAAGCTGGCGAATTGGAGTATCGCGTCACGGCGGAAGCCAGCCATACCACCCTGGCTCGGATCATCCACGCGGTCGAAGAGGCTCAGGGTGCCCGTGCGCCAACCCAGCGCTTCGTTGATCAGTTCGCGCGGATTTACACGCCGGCGGTGTTCCTGTTCTCGCTGGCTGTGGCTGTCGTACCGCCCATGCTGATGAACGGGATGTGGTTCGACTGGATCTATCGTGCCCTGGTATTGTTGGTGGTGGCGTGCCCCTGCGCCCTGGTGATTTCCACCCCTGTTACCATCGTCAGCGGCCTGGCGGCCGCCGCTCGCAAAGGCATTCTGATCAAGGGCGGGGTGTACCTGGAAAGCGGCCGCAAGATCACGCACCTGGCTTTGGACAAAACCGGCACCCTCACCCATGGCAAGCCGGTTCAGACCGACTTCCTACCCATTGGCACAGACCTGCCATCGGAATACCTCTCGGCGGCGGCGAGTCTGGCCAGTCGCTCTGACCACCCAGTGTCGCAAGCCATTGCCAACCAGGCTGCTGAGCGCTCAATACCGTTGCTGGCCGTAGAGAGCTTTGAAGCTATCGTTGGGCGCGGCGTTCGAGGTGTTATTGACGGTCATCTTTACCAGCTGGGCAACCACCGATTGCTTGAGGAGCTCGGTCTCTGTTCGACTGAATTCGAAGCGTTACTCGAACGATTCGAGCGTCAGGGCAAAACGGTTGTCATCCTCTCCAACAAAACTCAGGTGTTGGCCCTGTTCGCCGTGGCCGATACGGTGAAGGACAGCAGCCAAGCTGCCATTGGCGAACTCCACGCACTGGGCGTGAAAACACTGATGCTGACGGGCGACAACCCCTACACCGCCGAAGCGATCGCTGCGCAGGTGGGCATCGACGAAGCCAAAGGTAACCTGTTACCGACCGACAAGCTCAGCGCCATTGAAGCCCTGATCAACAACGGAGCTACCGTGGGCATGGTCGGGGATGGCATCAACGATGCCCCCGCACTAGCTCGTGCCGATGTCGGTTTTGCCATGGGCGCAGCGGGTACCGATACCGCGATCGAGACTGCAGATGTGGCGATCATGGACGATGACCTGCGCAAGATCCCGGCCTTCATCCGTCTATCCCGGCAAACCGCTGCGGTGCTTATGCAAAACATCGGACTGGCTCTGGGGATCAAGGCGATCTTTCTGGTAGTCACCCTGGCCGGTCACGCCACGATGTGGATGGCGGTATTCGCCGACATGGGGGTAAGTCTGTTGGTAGTCCTGAATGGATTGCGCCTGCTGCGCAAGTGAGGGCGAGATGAACAGTGAACTACGTGCTGCCATCGAGATGGCCTTCCAGCAAGCCGAGCAGGCACTTGCGGCCAAGGAGCCTTGGCGCGCCTATCCCTGGTTGGAGCGCGCCCACATTCTCAGTCAGCGCCTGCAGTGCTGCACGTATGCAGCCATCGGTTGATGCTCCGGGCTGGCTGGCAACAGCGAGACTACCGGGAAATGTTTGGCCAAACCACACGGATAATGGCCGCCTTGCTGTTCAGCAAATCTGGGTACCAATCGGCAACACCAGACGGGCCAGGATCAGTGCATTCCGGTCGATGCCAGTTCCAAAGGATCTTCAACGACTACTGCAAGGTAAGCACCAGTGAAGGCACATCAGGAAGCAACGCACTACGTCACACCTTGGTTTTGGTGGGGGCTGGCGACTGCAGTTGCCACCCTCGATCAAGGGTTCAAATCCATCGTTGAACGTCTATTCGCGTTGGGTTCAACGCTTCCCTTGAGTTCATTTTTCAATATTGTGCATGCCCGGAATACCGGGGCAGCCTTCAGCTTCCTGGCTGAAGCGGGCGGTTGGCAGCGTTATTTTTTCATCGCCATCGCTTTGGTCGTGTCCGTGGTGCTTGCCCTGTTGCTTCGTCGTGCGCACCCCCCGAGCGAATCCTTGGGTTATAGCCTGATCTTGGGCGGCGCTATCGGTAACCTCATCGATCGGTCGTTCCGCGGCTATGTTGTCGACTACTTGGACTTCTACTACCAGACATGGAGTTGGCCGGCGTTCAACCTAGCGGATATCGCCATCGTCGGTGGTGTTCTACTGTTGTTCCTGAGCAGCCTGTCGCAACCGAGTCCACAAGCAGGTCGGACGGGATGAAGGTGCCCGCAGCGGTCGACTCGCCTCGCTGGTCCGGTCGTGCGTGGATTGCGCCTGGCATGGCTATCTTCATCGGCCGCGCCGGGCATCAAGACTGGCACCATCATCAGGCGCACCAGATTGCACTGGGAGTGAATGCGCTCGTCTCCGTAGAGTCCCCCCAGGGTTGCCACACCGGGGCCGCGGTTCGCATTCCTGCGGGTGTTCGCCATCGGCTCAGCGGCGACATCGTCATGTCGATCTACCTAGATGTATTGTCGGATGAAGCCCGGGCTCTGCCCGAGGGCAGAACCCTGGCGCCGCTCGAAATTGCTACGGCCGACGTGACGAGGCTGATCGATGCCTTAGACGAGACGACCCTTGGTGTCCGAAGGGCGGTTCGGAGGGCGTTGGGAGTAATCGACCTGCCGACAACCGACCCGCGCCTGGCTGTGGTCAGCGCAGCCGTGCACAGCGGCAGCGTGCGGCGTGACCAACTCGCCGCCTTGGTGCACCTGTCTCCGACGCGGTTCTCCCATTGGTTCGTGGAGCAGACCGGCCTGCCGCTGCGCAGCTATGCAAAATGGCTGCGCCTCACCCATGCAGTTCAGCTATTGGCCAGTGGGCTATCGATGACCGACGCGGCACACGCGGTAGGCTTCTCCGATTCCGCCCATTTTTCACGAACCTTTCGTGCGCTGCTGGGCATTGATCCATCCTCAGCGCTTGCCGAAGTTCGCCTGCAGGAAGGCTAGCTCTTTCGTTCAAGCTGCCAGCGCGTACCCGCACATATCGTAAAGGCCCACAACTCGGGAGCCCGATAATGTCCAGCATTTCTCGTTTCGCCATTCGATGGTTGAGCTATCCCTTAGTATTTGGCGGCTGTGCGGCCTTCATGGTGTGGGCGTTATACGCTGGAATGCCCTATTGGCCGACATCCCCCCTTGTCGCTGCGGTCGGACTGCTGGCCATCGCGGCATTGGAGCATCTTCTGCCGTTTCGGCAGGAGTGGCTGGAAGATCACCAGGACACCCAGACGGACTTGCTGCACTTGCTAGTAAACCTTTCCGTCATTCAGTTCACGGCAGAAATCGTGGCCAAACTGGGGGATGCGGTACCGGCCTCGATGCGTCTGTTCCCCACTGAGAGCCCCTTATGGCTGCAACTGTTGCTGGTTGTGGTGGTGCTCGACCTGAGTCTGTACAGCATGCACCGAATCAGCCATCAGGTGCCCTGGCTGTGGCGTTTCCACATGATTCACCACAGTGCCGAACGGCTGTACTGGATGAACGGTGAGCGGCGCCACCCCCTCCACGCTGCGTTCATGGCCGGCCCTGGGCTGGTAGTGCTGCTCGCTTCAGGGGCACCCGCGGCGGTGGTCGCGACCTGGTTTGGCATTTTGAGCGTGCACCTGGCCTTCCAGCACTCGAACCTGGATTACCGGGTGGGCTGGTTACGACATGTGTTTGGGGTCGCCGAAATCCATCGTTGGCACCACAAGCGTGACTTCGAAGATGCCCAAGTGAACTTTGGTGAGTTTCTGATGGTATGGGATCGGTTGTTCGGTACGTTCTATGACAGCGCGGGGAAGCTGGGCGAGGCAGAGGTCGGACTGCATGAACAGGGATTCCCGCAGGTCTATTTGGAGCAGCTTGTTGTGCCCTTTGGAAAAGCAACCTTGCCCAAATAAACCGCGATGAT
The DNA here is from genome assembly GCF_002018845.1 of Pseudomonas sp. MF6394. NCBI lineage: Bacteria > Pseudomonadati > Pseudomonadota > Gammaproteobacteria > Pseudomonadales > Pseudomonadaceae > Pseudomonas > Pseudomonas sp. MF6394. Next base: position 73,863 of record NZ_MVOJ01000030.1, on the reverse strand, counting down.
ACGTGACATATAATGGCATGAGCGTGTGCCTACACCATCACTCGACGGACGAGCTGGTGTTGCTTAGGTTGACGGCCTTGTTTTGATACCCGAGGGGAGCGCTATGGATAGGGACGCACTTGAACAGAACCAAATACCGATCTATTTCGTCGCGGTCATTGCCGCAGCAATCGGTGGGTTCATTGCGCCTGTAGCTGCTCAGGGGTTGAACGCTTTGGTATGACCAGCATCACGAGCCTTGATAAGCGCCCCACGGTACTGAACAAGACATCGATCAGCCTTTCGAGACGGAAACTCAAACCACTGAAGCCCGCGACTCTCCAAAAACTTCGCGTAGTTCAACAGCCCGTTCAGGTTGCTAGAAACGGTCTTAAGGAGTGCCTCACCGTTGGTGACTCTCTCCATAGCCCATAGATTGGCTTCTCTCCAGGGCAATCCGTCTTCCCAGAATATTTGTGGTAGTCCTTCGATCACTACACGGGAGCTATTCAGCGAGTAGGTAATCAGGCGGTCTTTGACAGAGAGGTCATGCGGACTGAAGTGAATGTGTTCGACGGTAGGCAAGGGAAATCTCTGTAAGAACAAGCGTCAATGTCCATGGGGACGCCATCTAACTTTGGACGTCCACGGTATGCAACTTATTCTTATCAATGCTGTACACCTCAACAGCTGGCAAACGCGCCTCAATGATGCTCATCACCCGTTCGCTCATATCGCCGTAAAGCGCATAGTTGCTGCTAAACGCCGCGACACCCTGGTGCTTGAGATCGCCACGAATCTCATGGTACAGCGCACCCATCTTCACGAAGGGTTTGGCATCGGCGGAGCGTGCAATCACACAGCCGTCGTTGTTGCTCAGCACGACTATCGGCGTGCGCTGCAGGTCTGGCCGGAATACCCGCTCGCAGCTTGCGTAGAAGCTGTTGCAATCGATAAGGGCAAACACCGGCTCAGGCATGGGGGCGGTGATTACGCAGGCTATGGCTCACGACGCCCCAGATCATCAGCTCGTCATCATCCAGTACATAGCGCGGTGCGTAATCTGGGTGCTCGGATTGCAGCACATACGACTTCTGGCATCTGCCCAAGCGTTTGACGAACACATCACCGTTTAGACAGGCCACCACGACATCGCCTGGTTTTGCCTCCAGTGCACGACTGACGATCAGGTGGTCACCATCGAAGATACCCGCCCCGGTCATGCTGTCACCGCTGACCAGCACGACGTAGGTGTGCGGTGCATTGATATCCAGCAGCTCATCCAGGGACAGCTTGTGTTCCATGTGATCCAGCGCCGGGCTGGGAAAGCCGGCCGGAATGTGCGCATCGAAGTAGGGGAGGCGTGTGCTGCTGGTGTGGAGTGCACCAAGGATCAGGGCGTTGGTCATGAGAAATTGCCGATAACTGTATTTATGTACAGTATCTGTCAATTATGAAATCCAACAAGGCGCGTCCGTCGGCGCAGGTCTGCGTATGTTCTAAATATTTACATGCCAAAAGTTTACGTATCGCCGGCGAGGTTAATGATGCCTATGGTTGGGTCATCGCAACCCGAGGAGATCCGCCATGATCATGCTGAGTTCGCTGACTGAACATCTTGTGCTGATTGCTGCTTTGACCCTGATGCTGGGTTTGGCTCGTGTTGCCTATGGCGGCCAGGCGGACTGATTTTACGCCATCAACTCGGCTCGTTTTTCTGCTGCGCCGCTTTTGAAAACTGTAGGGAGCGCCTATGAGTGTTGATATGTATCGTCGTCAAGTTGCCAGCGTTCGTGACGCTCTAGCAAAGCTATCGAGCCTGAAGGCCAGGGAGTCGCAGAAGGCGGCTGATGCGGGGAAAAAATCACTTGCTGCTGGAACTGCCGCCAGCAAAACCAAACAGTTGTCTACAGCTACCTCCAAGCTCAGAGAAGCCAACCGGTATGCAGATCTGCAGGCGAAGCATTTGGTTGAAGTTGCCAAGCTGGAGAAGAAGATTGCCGCCGAGCAGAAAAAACTGGCGACAGCTGAGCTGCGTGTGGAAAGCGAAGAAGCGAAGGTGCTGAAGAAAAGAAATACGGAGAAGCAAAAAATGCAGGAGGCGCAGAAACGGCAACTCCGTGAGGTAGAGTCCAGCTTGAAAACGCATGATTCTCTACATCGGGAAACTGCTGCCCGCATTGATAAGTTGGCTGCGCTGCCCGAAGAAATTAAGGTTGCCTTTTTTGCGACTGATCCAGCGACAGCCTCTGACCGCAGGCTGTTGCTGGATGAAGAGGTCCGTGAGATTCACCAAAAAATTCGACTTTCCGATCATCGTGACGCGGTTAAGCTTGAGTCGAGATGGGCGCTGCGTCCAGGAGACATCTTGCAGTACATGAACGAGCTCAAGCCCACGATTGTGCATTTTAGTGGACACGGTAGCGATCAGGATGAGCTCGTTCTGCTGGATCGAAATGGTGACGCCACATTTGTCCCGATGGCGAGCATTGTCGATAGTTTTAAGCTTTTCGACACGGTGCGGTTGGTTTTCTTCAACACGTGCCACTCATTTAACCAAGCAGCCGCATGTGCACAAAATGTGGACGCTGCAATTGGCATGAATCAGTCAATTGGCGACGAAGCGGCGCGCATATTTTCAGCTCAGTTTTACTCGGCTATCGGCTTTGGCTGCTCAATTCCGATGGCTTTCCAGCAAGCCAAGAATGCACTGATGCTGGAAGGCATTTCAGAAGAATCCACGCCAGAGCTGTACCTTCGTGATGGCGTCGATGAAAGCGACCTTATATTGGTTAAGCCTAGGGCTCAGTGATAAAGCCACCCCTGCAGCTCATCCAAATTCACCACCACAATCTGCTGCGCTGTCGCTTTGGCATGCACCTTGGTCGTGTCGATTTGATAGCGCTGCAGCACGTACTGCACCAGCGCGCCACGGGTCTCGATCACCAGGCGACCATCCTGCATGCCATAGTCGGTTTCGATGATGGTTTGCTGCTCGGGCTTCAGACGTGAGTCCGGCTCGATGATGACCTGCACCTGGCTGGACCAGCCCGGATCTTTCTCGCGGGTGTTTTCTGTTTCGTCGTCCATCAACTCGGGCACACCGCGAAAGCGGCTGAGCACAAAGTCCCGGTAGTCCTTGTTCTTCTCACAATACGCCCGCACATGCCAGCGCATGCCGGTGTAGATCAGCGTGTGCGGTGCAATCAGGCGGGTTTCGGCGTCAGGTGTGGTGAAGGACACGTAATCACACTCCAGGCGTAGGCCTTCGCGGCAGGCCCGAAGAAGAGGTCGCAGTATTTCAGGACGTACCGAACGATCAGGAACTTGCAGCACTTCGGTGTGGGCATAAGCCAAAGCGAGTCCTTCAACGTGTGGGGCGCGGTCATGGTTTTGGTTAAGCAGGTGCAGATAGGCGCTGGCGCTGTCGTCGATAAACAGTGGCTTGAAGTGCTTGCTCGGCACATACCCCTTCAAATGCTTGTCATATTCCAGATTTTTCGGTGCGTGCTCGTTGATGTAGGTGTTGATGTCTTTTGATGCCTGTTGGCGGCTGATGCCAAAGCTCTGCATCAAGTGGTTGGTAGTTAAACGGCCTTCCCACCACACGACGGTCTCGATTAAGCGGTAGCGCAACGCCAGATCCCAGCGCACAGACTCGATTGCTTGTTTACGTTTCATCGCTCCTCCATCTGCTTGAAAACTTTACCTGTACGCGTAAACACCATGGATGCGTCATCTGAAGCTACATATTCTGATGGCGTCATTCAAGTGGCGTGGTGAGTACTACATCTAAGGAAAACACCGTGAGCGATATTGGAATGTCCTGGGGCGTAGTCATCGCTTTGCTCGTGGTCTGCATAATGGTGCTGACATTGCTCTGGCAGATCTTGCGGCGTAGGGAGGCAGTGACAGGCTTACAGCATTGCAAAGCGCAATTGGATCAACTTCAGCAGCAGAGCCAGCTGCGAGAGGCTGAGCTGCGCGAGCAGACTGCTGCAGCACGTGCGGAGAAAGCCCATGTCGAGCAACTGCAGCGCCAGCTCGGCTTCGTTCAGGAAGAGCTTGTTGCTTTGCGCGAAGAGTAGAGACAACAGCTTGCTTCCCAGGTGTCTAACCGATCAAGTAAGCGTACAAGTAGCGATCAAGTAACGCAGCTTGTGACCCTGTCGTGGGTTGAAATGGATTCTTGCTGCTGCTTCCAAGTATTGCTCAGGAGTGTGAATGCAATCTGTTACTTATCGGGTGGAGCAGAGCTCTGTGACTCCATTCCAGTACCAGCAGGATGTTGAAAAGTATGCAGGCAACATCGAGTGCTCCGAGTGTGAGGCCAGGGCCTGGTACGTAAGAGGTTCCTTCAGTGGTGGGCGTGAGCGAATCGCTTGCTTCGCCGCGCATCACCTGGACGGTTGTCAGATCAAGACTGTGATTCTTGTGGTTGATGAGGAGGGGATTGAGCCTGATGAAGGCACAGACACTACTCGCATTGTCGTCGATTTAGACAAGAGGAAGCCGCAGGACATCATGGTGCCGGAGCCCAGGGAACGGCAGCCAGTTGACTCTCCCTGGGGCGTGCTGCAAAAGAAATATGCCAACGCAGCCGACTACCCGATTAATAAGTCACTCCGGCAGCTTCTCTCGTGCCTGATCAAGAATCCGGACTACCCGGAGGATGACGCCTCAATAAGGATTACGACTGATGGCGGGCGTGTTGCGATGGAGGGTGAAATTCGCAAACTGCTATCCCATCAGCGTCAGCTTGCTGACGTTGAGTTAGGCACCGTGCGCCTGTTCTGGGGGCTGATTACCAATGTGAACCGTAAAGCAGGCGAGGTGTGGCTCAACTGTGGTGATTACCGCACCGAACCAAGTCTGTTGATTCGGGATGCGCACCTGGAAGATGAAATGCTCAAGGCGTTCCGCCTTAAAAGTATGGATGATCTCGAAGGGGCCTATTTCATCGTCATGGGATGGCTTGCAGGTTCTGAACGTAAGCCAATCATCAACGTAGGCTTTGCAAAGTACATCGCCTTCGTGAAGTACCGGGTCAAGCACGAAGAGAGCTGAGTCTGCTTGGGTTATCTTCGTCCCCGCGTGTTTCCCTCGGCAACAGCCTTATCATGCCGCTTGTGTTCGAGTTCTATCGGAAGATGACAATTTCTGGCTGATTAGGCATGATGCGGGTTAGTGTCGAATTGATATCAAATTCAAGGGTGCGGATGACACTTCATGCCGCTTAGGACTGAAACATGGACAAGAAGTCGCTTTCCGAACGAGATATCTGCAGCAAGTACATCGCCCCGGCCATTCAGCAAGCCGGGTGGGACATGCACAAGCAGGTGCGCGAGGAGGTCAGCTTTACGAAGGGCCGCATCATCGTCCGGGGCAAGCTGCACAGCAGGGGCGAATCCCGCCGCGCGGACTTCATCCTCTATCACCAGGCCAACCTGCCCATCGCCGTGATCGAGGCGAAAGACAACAAGCACTCCGTTGGACATGGCATGCAGCAGGCGCTTGGTTATGCCGAAGCGCTGGATGTGCCGTTCGTGTTCTCCAGCAATGGTGATGGCTTTCTATTCCATGACCGCAGCGGTACCGGCGGTCAGGTAGAAACCGAACTCAGCCTTGACCAGTTCCCCAGCCCGGGTGAGTTGTGGCAGCGCTACTGCCAATGGAAGGGCCTGGACGATCAAGCCCAGCACAAGGTTGCCGCGCCCTATTACGACGACGGCTCAGGCCGTATGCCACGCTACTACCAGACTAATGCCATCAATCGCACTGTAGAAGCCGTAGCCAAGGGTCAGGATCGCATCTTATTGGTCATGGCCACCGGCACCGGCAAGACCTACACCGCCTTCCAGATCATCTGGCGTCTGTGGAAGTCGAAGCAGAAGAAACGCATCCTCTTCCTCGCCGACCGCAATATCCTGGTCGACCAGACCAAGAACAACGACTTTAAACCTTTCGGCAAGGCGATGACCAAGATCACCAGGCGACAGGTCGATCCTTCCTATGAGATTTACCTGTCGCTCTATCAGGCTGTCACCGGCACTGAAGAAGAGATGAACATCTACAAAGAGTTCTCTCGCGACTTCTTTGACCTGATCGTGATTGACGAATGCCACCGTGGCAGTGCCGCCGAGGATTCAGCGTGGCGCGAGATTCTCGACTACTTCTCCAGCGCCACCCACATCGGCCTCACCGCCACGCCTAAGGAAACCAAAGAGGTGTCCAGCATCACCTACTTCGGTGAGCCGGTGTACAGCTACACCCTCAAGCAGGGCATCGAAGACGGCTTCCTCGCGCCCTACAAAGTGGTGCGTATCGATTTCGACAAAGACCTGCAAGGCTGGCGGCCGCCCAAGGGCATGCTCGACAAGAATGGCGAGCTGATCGAAGACCGCATCTACAACCTCAAAGACATGGACCGCACACTGGTGATCGAGGCACGCACCCAACTGGTGGCGCAGAAGGTCACCGAGTTCCTCAAGGCCACCGATCCGTTCCAGAAAACCATCGTCTTCTGCGATGACATCAACCACGCCGAGCGTATGCGCCAGGCCCTAGTCAACCTCAACCCCGAGCGCGTGGCAGAGAACCGTAAGTATGTCATGCGCATCACCGGCGATGAGCAGGAAGGCAAAGCCGAGCTGGATAACTTCATCAACCCGGAACAGCGTTACCCGGTCATCGCCACCACCAGCAAGCTGATGACCACAGGCGTCGATGCGCAAACCTGCAAGTTGATCGTGCTCGATCAGCACATCAAGTCGATGACCGAGTTCAAACAGATCATTGGTCGCGGCACCCGTATCAATGAAGACTTCGGCAAGTACTGGTTCACCATTATGGACTTCAAGAAAGCCACCGAGCTGTTTGCCGACCCAGCCTTCGATGGTGACCCGGTGGTGATCTACGCGCCCGAAGGCAACGAACCGCCCGTGCCGCCCGACGACTTACTTGAAGGCGATGGCATTAGTGCCGGCAGCGATGCCGAGGGCGATGACCTGGAGTTCACCGGCGAAGACGGCGGCAAGAAGCGCATCAAGTACGTCATCGACAGCATCCCCATCTACGTCATTGCCGAGCGTGTGCAGTACTACGGCCCTGATGGCCGCTTGATCACTGAATCGCTGCACGACTACACCCGTGCCTGCGTGATGAAGCAATTCGGCTCGCTGGATGACTTCCTGCGTCGCTGGAGTGATGCCGAGCAGAAGAAGGTCATCATCGAAGAGATGGCCGCCCAGGGCGTGATGTGGGAAGCCCTGGCCGAAGAAGTGGAAAAGAAGCAGGGCAAGCCTCTAGACCCCTTCGATCTGATCTGCCACGTCGCCTTCGACCAGCCGCCGCTATCGCGTAAAGAACGAGCCGAGCAGGTGAAAAAGCGCAACTACTTTGCTAAGTACTCTGGCGCGGCCCGCCAGGTGCTAGAGGCGCTGCTGGATAAATACGCCGACACCGGCGTTGAGCACATCGAAGACATCAAAATCCTCCAGCTTGACCCCTTCAGTCAGATTGGTGCGCCCATTGAACTGGTCAAGGCGTTTGGCGGCCGAGTGGGTTACCAGAAAGCATTGCTAGAGCTTGAAAAAGACATCTACAAACAAGGATGAAAACGTGTTTCTGACTGCAGATGAGTATCTGAAGAGTGTCGAAAGTTTGTTGGATGATTCTCAGGCGATCGATATCGCAGTGGCTTTCTGGGGGCAGGGTGCCGAGTTGCTGATCCCTAAAGTAGGGAAAAAACTACGGATACTCTGCAACCTAGCAATGGGCGGGACCAATCCGAAAGTCATTAAAGATTTGCTTGCCTACCCATCTGTTGAGATCAAGGCCCTCAATCGCTTGCACGCCAAAGTAATGATTGGCGACCAGCAAGCCATTATTGGCTCAGCCAACTGTTCGGCCAACGGCCTCAATTATGAGGGCGATGAGTTGAAGGGTTGGTACGAAGCTGGTTTTCGCACCGCAGATCAGGAGCAGCTCACGCAGATGCGGATGTGGTTCGACGAGCGCTGGGCAGAGGGTGAGTCAATTACGGATCAAATGATCAGTGACGCCACTCAAACATGGGAAATGCGCTCCAAAGGGCGTGTTGTTGACACTAGTAGCTCTCGTCACCTGTTGAAAATGTCTCAGGAGACAATCGCCCGTCGTGATGCAGTTGTGCTGATTTGGCGAACCCACATAGAAGAGGAAGCCGAGCAACGGTTCAAAGAGATTAGAGAAAGTGTTGGTAATACCCAAATCTCAAGTAGCTGGGGGGCCTATGAGGATTGGTTTGATGAATTGCACCCTGGATGTACCGTTTTGGATATTCATATTGACGAAGCAGGTAAAGTCAAAGTGCATGGGTTTGTCGAAATAATTGATGAAGCAAGATACACAAGGGTTTCAAATAATGAGGAGATGTCTCTCCACATTTGCCGCCCACTGAAGGGTTTTATGGGTATCCCAAAATCGGAACTACTCAAAAGCGTCAATACCCAGTTGAAGAAACACTGGCGTGACCTATTTGCCGATGAGAGTGGGGACCCTTCCCAGGTTATCCCCCTTTCTGAATTCGTAACCAAGCTTCGTACTGTCTGAGTCCCCTATGTCTATTTCGAGCACCATCAAATCCATCCAAGACATCATGCGCAAAGACGTTGGTGTCGATGGCGACGCCCAGCGCATTGGCCAACTGGTCTGGCTGCTGTTCCTGAAGATTTTCGATGACCGCGAGCTGGAATGGGAGCTGATGGACGACAACTACCGCTCGCCCATCCCCGACAGCTGCCGCTGGCGCACCTGGGCTGCCGACTCGGAAGGAATGACCGGCGATGCGCTGAAAGACTTTATCGACAACAACCTGTTCCCGCAGCTGCAGAACCTGCACGAATACAGCAGCACGCCGTCGGCCTTTGTGGTGCGCAGCGTGTTTGAAGACGCCTACAACTACATGAAATCCGGCCAGCTGCTGCGCCAGGTGATCAACAAGATTCAGGAAGGCGTGGACTTCAATAAGGCTCAGGAGCGCCACGAGTTTGGCAACCTCTACGAGCAACTGCTACGCGACCTGCAGAACGCCGGCAATGCCGGCGAGTTCTACACCCCGCGCCCGGTCACCGAATTCATGGTGCGCATGGTCGACCCCAAGCTGGATGAAAAAGTCATGGACCCGGCCTGCGGCACCGGCGGTTTCCTCACCTGCGCCATCGAGCACAAGCGCAGCCGCTATGTGAAAACCGCCGAGGACGAGCGCACCCTGCAAGCCAGCATCTTTGGCGTGGAGAAAAAGCCGCTGCCGCACCTGCTGGCCACCACCAACATGATCCTGCACGGCATCGAGGTGCCCAGCCAGATCCGCCACGACAACACCCTGAGCAAACCGCTGATCAGCTGGGGCCCGAGCGAGCGCGTGCACTGCATCGTCGCCAACCCGCCGTTCGGCGGTATGGAAGAAGACGGCATCGAAACCAATTTTCCCGCCGCCTTCCGCACCCGCGAAACCGCCGACCTGTTTCTGGTGTTGATCATGCAACTGCTCAAAGACGGCGGCCGCGCCGCCGTGGTGTTGCCCGATGGCTTTCTGTTTGGCGAAGGCATCAAAAGCCGCATCAAGGAAAAGCTGCTCAGCGAGTGCAACCTGCACACCATCGTTCGCCTGCCCAACGGCGTGTTCAACCCCTACACTGGCATCAAGACCAACCTGCTGTTCTTCACCAAAGGCACACCGACCAAACAGGTGTGGTTCTACGAACATCAGTACCCGGCCGGTGTGAAGAGCTACTCCAAGACTAAGCCTATGCGCATCGAAGAGTTCGCCGTCGAAGAAGCCTGGTGGGGCAGCGAGGCCGACGGTTTTGCCGCACGGGTGGAAAACGAATTTGCCTGGCAGGTCAGCCTCGAAGAGCTGCAAGCCCGCAACTGGAACCTGGACTGCAAAAACCCGCATATCGGCGAGCAGATCAGCCACGACCCGGACGAACTGCTGCGCAACTACGCCAGCCTGCAAGGCGAAATCAGTGACCTGCGCGACCAGCTCAAAGCGGTGCTGGCCGAAGCTTTGGAGCGCCAGGTATGACGGCGTTGCTCACCGAAAATCTGCCGCTGCTGGCCGGTGCGCCCAATGGCATCAAAAAGCTGCGCGAGCTGATTCTGGAACTGGCGGTGCGGGGCAAGCTGGTGCCACAAGAGCCAAGTGATGAGCCGGCCAGTGAGTTGCTGAACAATATTGCGAAAGAAAAAGCGCTACTCATTGAAAACAAGACCATTCGAAAGGGAAAGCCGTTACCCGGTATCGAACAAGATGAAATGCAGTTCAAGCTACCCATTGGCTGGGAGTGGGTAAGGCTAGGCCAGATTGGTGATTGGGGGGCTGGGGCAACTCCTGCTAGGGGGAACTCAAGGTACTACGACGGTGAAATGCCTTGGTTCAAATCGGGCGAGCTGATTGCAGACTTCATTTCAGATTCAGAAGAGTCGGTAACTGAGCTAGCGCTCAAAGAATGCTCGTTACGCCGAAACAAGCCTGGCGATGTGCTAATTGCAATGTACGGCGCGACTATTGGTAAAACAGCAATCTTGAGCGTGGAGGGCACAACAAATCAGGCTGTCTGCGCCTGCACCCCGTTCAATGGTGTATTCAATAGATATTTGCTGCTTACCCTCAAAGCGCTTAAATCGAATTTTATTGGACAGGGTGCTGGTGGGGCGCAGCCAAACATTTCAAGAGAGAAAATCGTCGCCACCGTAACGGGGCTTCCACCACTCGCCGAACAACACCGCATTGTCGCCAAAGTCGATGAGCTGATGGCCCTCTGCGACCGACTGGAAGCCCAACAGACCGACGCCGAAAGCGCCCACGCCCAACTGGTACAAGCACTGCTCGACAGCCTGACCCAAGCCAGCGACGCCACCGACGTCGCCGCCAACTGGCAACGCCTGGCTGAACACTTCCACACCCTGTTCACCACCGAACCCAGCATCGACGCCCTCAAGCAAACCCTGCTGCAACTGGCCGTGATGGGCAAACTGGTACCGCAAGATCCCAGCGATGAGCCGGCCGGTGAATTGCTCAAGCGTATTGCCGAGGAAAAGGCGCTGTTGGTGGCGGAGGGGAAAATCCGTAAAACGAAGCAGCTCCCTGAGATCACCGATGAGGAAAGGTCATTTGCGCCGCCAAATGGCTGGGAGTTTGTCCGGTTTGGTCAGGTAATTGAACTGGTTTCAGGGCAGCACCTAGGCCCTGATGAATATTTTGAAAGCGCTAGGGATGGAGCAATTCCCTATCTGACCGGCCCAGCTGATTTCGGCGAAACATACCCTCGGCCAACGCGCTTCACGCATGAGCGCCGGGCAACCTCAATCGAAGGGGACATTCTGCTTACCGTGAAAGGCTCAGGCGTTGGTAAAACCAATTTTGTTAATCAGCAAGAGTTCGCAATAAGCCGTCAACTTATGGCTATTCGCCCAATTCTTGTTGATGTCCAGTTTGCTAGAAACATGCTGTTCTCGATGTCTGAGCATTTCCAAAGTAAGTCTATTGGTATCGCGATCCCAGGCATTTCTCGTGAAGATGTTCTCGATACTTTGATAGGGATACCACCGCTCCCCGAACAACACCGCATCGTCGCCAAAGTCGATCAGCTAATGGCCCTCTGCGACCAACTAAAAACCCGCCTAAGCCAGGCCCGCCAACTCAACGAACAACTGGCCAGCACCCTGGTCGAGCAGGCGGTGGCGTAACGCCGATACGTACACGGACAAGGAACAGTTATGCGTCCTGATAAAAAAGCGGTCACCGATTTATTTACCGAACGTGCGCAGTACCTGATTCCACTGTTTCAGCGTGGTTATGTGTGGACGCTGAATGAGCAGGTGCAACCGCTGTGGGAAGACCTGGTGGACCGTCTGGAGGCGATTCTTGCGCATCAGGAGGCCGCTGAAAAGGTGGGCGCCGCCAAGCTAAGGCCGCTGCGCCGGCACTTTCTCGGCACGGTGGTGATTGGCAGCCTTAAAGGCGGCAGTAGTGATTCGATAGGTAGCCGCGATGTAATCGACGGCCAGCAACGCATCACCACCCTGCAGATTTTGCTGCTGGCGTTTCGCGATTTGTTGGTGCCACTGGACGATGAGGCACTGAGCTATGACCTCAAACCGCTGACGCAGAATATCGGCAAGTATCGCAACGTCACTGATGCCCTTAAGGTGCTGCCAACCAATGTTGGTCGCGATGTGATGCAGGCGCTGGCCAACTCGGGTAGTGCCGAGAAGATCTGCGAGCGCTTCCCGGTGAAGGAGGGCAAGGCGCGTTATGAGCGCCCGGCCATGGTGCGTGCCTATTTGTTTTTTCACGGCATGCTGGCCTGCCATTTACGTGGCCTGCGTTATGACGATCCGCTGCCGGGTGCCGATTCGGGGACGGATGAACGTACGGTGGCCCACGCAGTGATCCATTCCATTGAGCACGACAACCAGCTGCGCTTGCCAGGGGATGATCGCCCGCTGGATGCCAACCAAGGCCACGGCATGCTGGCGACGCTGCGCGAGGGTTTTCAGATCATGTCGCTGGAGCTGGAGGACGAAGACGACCCCCAGATTATCTTCGAAACCCTCAATGCCCGTGGCGCGCCGCTGTTGCCGAGCGACCTGATCCGCAACTACATCTTCCTGCAGGCCACGCGCAACAATGAGGACGTGGATGAACTGTATCGCCAGGGCTGGCAGCACTTTGATGAAACTGTGGACAGTAGCATCACTGGCAAGGGGGCCAAGTTCTGGAAGCAGCTAGAGCGCCAGGGCCGCCTGAAGAACTCGCGACTGGACCTGCTGATGTATCACTACGTGGGCCTGCGTAAGTGCGAAGACCTGAAGGTTGGGCACGTGTTTAACGAGTTTAAGGACTGGTGGCAGGACGAGAAGCGCGACACCCAATATGAGTTGGCACGCATCACCCGACTGGCTGGGCACTTCAAGACCTTTTTGCTACCTGGCCAGGCCAGCCGTTTCGAGTTGTTCTGCCGTCGCTTGAAGCTGCTGGATGTGTCCACCGTGACGCCGCTGGTGCTCTACCTATTGGAACATCACGCCCCTGATTCCGCCGACTTTGTGCAGGCCATTGGCGATATCGAATCGTATCTGGTGCGCCGCTTTATCTGCGGTTACACCACCAAGGGCTACAACCGGGTGTTTCTCAACCGTCTGCTGGCGGAAATGGTCCGTGAACAGAAAACCGATGCGGCAACCCTGCGTAGCAAACTGCTGGTGCTGGATGGCGATAGCCAACGCTGGCCTGACGACGAGAGCTTTGCGCGCAATTGGTGCCACCGCGGCCTATATCAGGGGCGCAGTACAGCCAAGGTGCGCGGGATTCTCGAAGCACTGGAGCTGGCGATGCGTGGCAGCAAGCAGGAGATCCTTGCACTGCCTGATGGGTTGACCGTAGAGCATGTGCTGCCACAGAAGTGGCAGGACAATTGGCCTCTGGCTGAAGACACCGCTGAAAATCAGGAAAAGCGCAATCGCTTGCTGCACAGCATCGGTAACCTGACGTTGGTTACCCAGGCCTTCAATTCGTCGCTCAGCAATGCGACGTTTGCAGTGAAGCGCCAGGAAATCGTGACGACCAGTCTGCTAATGCTCAACACTCACTTCCAACCCTACGGCGAACAACGGGCGTGGGACGAGAGTGAGATCGTCAAACGTGGTGAAGCGCTGTTTGTGCATGCGCGGCAGGTTTGGCCATTCCCGCAGTAATCATTACCTACTGTAGGTATTTCGTTCTTTGCTTTGCGAGCTGCTACTAAAACTTGTTCCAGGGACAGCATCATGATGGATCTTCTGCAGCACCTTATGCCCGACTTTTCCCAGCTATTCAGCGGGGAGACCAGCGGCATCAGCGCCTGGTTCTGGTTGGTTACTGCGACGATCTTCGCTATCTCGATATTTTTCTTGATACGTCACTTCATTCATTTCAAGCGGCGCTTGCAAGCACTGAGAGCTCTGCTTGACGGGCAGAGCAAGGAAACTTTGGCGCAAGCCCGCCGCGAAACATTGCAGAAAGCCATGGGGCTGGATGCACGCGGTGTCGGCATGCTCTGGCGTGAGTTCGACGAGAGTCTGGTGAGTTCTGGCGACCAGAAACACCTCTTCAATACCCTGGACGCTGAGCACTTCTTTAACTCACGTACCTTGGCACCTGGGCTGACGGCTAGCCGCCTGCTGGCCGCTGCGCCTAGCTTTCTGGTGGCCATCGGTGTGCTGGGTACGTTCGTCGGTCTGACGGTAGGTTTGGAGGGGCTGGTTGGCACCAGTAGCGAGGTCGAGGCTCTCAAGGGCGGGATCAATAAGTTGATCGCTGGCGCAGCGGTGGCCTTTATGACCTCCGTGTGGGGCGTGTTTTTTAGCCTGCTGCTGAACTTCATTGAAAAGATGTTCGAGCGTGCAGCCTTGCATCGCATTCAGGTACTGCAGCACGACATCGACTTTCTGTATCCACGTATTCCAGCCGAACAGTCGCTGGTGCATATCGCTGAATACGGCAAGGAAAGTAAGGAGGCGCTGCAGGAGCTGCATGAGCGCATTGGTGACCGTTTGCAGGAGACCCTGCAAGGCATGAACGAGTCTATGCAAACGGCCCTGACTGATGCGTTGAACAACATCATGGCCCCGGCCATTCAGACCTTGGTTAGTACGACCAGTCAGCAGTCGACCCAGGTGCTGGAGACGCTGGTAGGGCGCTTTATGGAGGGCATGACCTCGGTGGGGCGTGAGCAGGGCAGTCAGATGCAACAAGCCGCTGCTGATGTAAATGCTGCTGTGACGGGCATGAGTGAGCAGTTGAACCAGCTATTCAGCAGCCTGAGTGCACAGCAAAGCCGCCAGCAGGAGGTAGCTCAGCAGCAGAGCAGTCAGTTCGAGGCGCAACTGCAGCGTATTAGTGGCTCTGCTGATCAGCGGCAGGAGCAGATGGAGCAGCGTTTCAACGAGTTGATGACCGGCCTGTCCAGTCAGCTGGAAGGTCAGTTGGGCTCAGTGCAGCGCCGTGATGAAGAGCGCCAAGCCATGTTCGAGCGCCAGCTGGGCGAATCAAACGCCAGCCAGACGGCGCTGTTGAATCAGTTTTCCACTGCTACCCAGGCGCAGATGCAGGCTATGGCGGAGGCGGGCAACGAGCGGCATAACAACCTTGAAAAGGTGTTCTCCCGCTTGATGATGAATTTGAATACGCAACTGGATACCCAGATGGGTTCTGCTGAGCAGCGTGAACAGGGCCGCCAGCAGCGTTTCAGTGAGCAACTTGAAAGCGTGGGTGCCCAACAGCAGGAGCTGCTAGCGGGCATTGCTTCTGCTGTGTCGGCCGGTCAGCAGCAGAGTCGGCAGATGGCTGAACAGCACCAGCAATTGATGGTCGGTCTGCAGCGGGTGACTGAGGCGGCGGCGACTAGCAGCAAGCATATGGACAGCAGCGCTAATCAGCTGGGCCTGCTGTCTGCCAACCTGCGTCAGGCTTCTGATGTGTTGGGGCAGCGTCTGGAGGCCGTGACTCAGAGTGTTGAGAACGCAGGCAACCAGAATGCGGCACTGGCTGCGCAGTTGCAGAGCCAGGCAGGCACGTTGTCTCAACTGCAAGTGGCATTACTGGAGGGGGCGCAGCGCTTCGAGCAGGCCGCCAGTGAGGCCCGTAACGGCTTCGGTGATATGAAGCAGACCCAGCAGGAGTTCTTGGGTGGTGTGAGGCATGAGTTCACCGCCCTAGGTGAGATCTTGCGTGTGCAGGTTGAGAGCATCGAGAAGCAAGCTGAGGAATGGCTGCGTAGCTATGCCAGTGAGGTACGCACGCAGACAGAGGATCGGATGAACAAGTGGAACGAGGTGTCTCTGACCTATGCGGACCAGATGCACCGCACGGTCCAGGCCATGAGCGGCATTCTCGATGAGCTGGAGGCTCGTCCCTGATGCGCTTTCGAAAGTCGCGCGACGTGAGTGTCGATGAAGAGAACCCTTACTGGATGTCTTTCTCGGACATCATGTCAGCGCTGCTGGTGATTTTCATCTTGGCGTCGGTGATTCTGATTTTGCAGCTGATGGAAATCCAGAAGGAGCTTGAGCAACGCCAGGTCGAGTTTGAGCAAGAGCTAGTTGAGCTGAAGAAGGCTGAGCAAGTGCGCCGCACGATTCTCGACGAAGCCGTCGAGGCTTTGCGTAAGCGAGGCATCAAGGTAGAGGTCAGTGAGAACCATACGGTGTTGAGTATCCCGAATGATCTGCTGGGCTTTGATACGGGTGCCTATGAGATCCACTCGGCCTATCAGTCGCGGGCGCTGGAGATTGGCCAGGTGATTAACGAGGTTGTTTCGCGGGACAACCGGGTTAATTTCCTCGACACCATTTTTATCGAGGGGCATACCGATAATCGCCCGTTACCGGGCTTTATGGGCAAGGGCAACTGGGGGTTGTCGACCTTTCGTGCCATTTCACTCTGGCAGTTCTGGAGTTCCGCTCTACCTAGCGAGGATCAGTTAGCACGCCTGCTGAACAAGGATGGCAAGCCCCTGTTCTCCGTCAGTGGTTATGGTGAGACGCGGCCAGTGGTGCTTCATCAAGTTAGCGAGGCGGACTTCAAGCGCAACCGCCGTATTGATATTCGCTTTACCATTCGCCGTCCGGACAGTGCTCAATACGAACGGGTTAAGGAGCGTTTGGAGGAAACCCTGCCATGAGGCTGCCGCCTCTTGATCCTCCCGCTCGTGAGTGGAGCACTCACATGCTTGAACGCTGGACGGTATTGACCTCAAGGGCCACCAAAATGGGTGCCGAAGCAGGTAATAGCGACGCGTTCGAGCGCATGCTGGCCGTGTTACGTAGCATGGCTGATACCGGTCGATTCGATGGTTTGGCGGACTTGCTCAAGCGTCGCTTAACGGCGCGGGCACTGACTTGGTTGTGGCTAAACGACAAGTTGATGGCCAGCAGGCTGTTCAACTCTCGGTTGTTGGAGGTGTTGCTGGAGGCTCAGCAGCCCAGGCTGACACGCATAACCCTGCAGCAGTTGGCGCAGTTATATTTCCGTCGGTTCGATGACTTGGATGAGCGTGAGGGGTTGAGAGAGCAGCTTGAGCTGAGCCTGTTACAGCAGTTAGAGAGAATGCCTGAGCCGAAAGTCCAGGGTTCGTACCCTGATCCGCTGGTGACGCTGAAACGCGAAGGGAATTGGTTGCTGAAGCTTGATGGGCCGAGCCGCTTGGCTAGCAAGGTGCGTGATGATGGCCGTGAGCTGGGTGAGACTCTGGCTGAGCTCGGGCTGCAGGGCTTCGACGATGGACGTTATGGCGATATTTGCCGAGCGCACTTCTACCTGCAGGCGTTGCGCGACTTGCCGCTCGGGGAGTGGGATTCCGTGATGGATGAGCTGCTCAAGCCTTCCGTCAGCAAGGCACCTTTCGAGGGCGGAAAGCGTATCGGCCATGTGGCGTTAGAGATTCTGATTGACCGTTCGGGTCAAGAGCCTGGTGATGCTTGGCAGAACTTTATTCTGAGCTTGGCCGGCGACCCGCGTATTGCCAGTACTGCGAGCAATTACCGCGAGTGGTGGCAGCCACTGGGCGAGGCGCGTATCCAGAAGGTGCGTGGCTGGCTGTCCAAGGAAGACCTGAGGCTCTTCCTGCAGGCAGTTGAACAGTTCGGTATCGAAAGCCAGAACAGCGATCTGCAGCGCATGTTTCCTGCGCGCAAGTTGTTCCTAGAGGGTTTGTTCAAGCTCAAGTTGATTCGTAATACCCGCTTGCTGTTGGGTGGTAAGGCACAGCAGTCGGTGAAACGGATTTTGGGCAAGGATGTGAAGACCAGCTTCGCCACTATGGATGGGCCGATGACCGACAAGGCGGTTATCTACCTGGATTGTGGTGACTTCCATCTAGTTGAGGGTTCTCACAGTTTCAAAATTTGGGTCTATCTCGCTGCGCCAGGCGAATCGTTGCGTACCTATGAGCGCAACTCGTTCAGTCATTCCGATCTGACTGTCACGATTCCTGGGGCTTACAAGAAACTGTATCCGACCTTGCCCTTCGATGCTTTTGTGCATACTCCGCATACTTGGCAGAACAAGGTATTTACCTTTCTGGCAGACAACGGCATCGAGTTGGATACCGAGCAACTGTTGAGCGCAGGCGACTACAGATATCAATTAAATAGGTTTGGTATTCCTGCGGTTAATGCAAGGCGCACGGTGGTTCCTCAGCCTGCGGCAGCAGAATCTGCTCAAAGGCCAGCTGCTGTTTCGAAACGCATCGTTTCGCAGGAGGTAAGCTCCAGCAGTGCTCGGCGTCCTCCGGAACCCGTGCCCCCTGTTATGGAGCGCTTGCAAGAAACCCAGCGGAAGACCCCGAGCGCTCCGGCCGGTGTTGAGCACATTGCTCAGTTGAAGCCTTCCGCGCTTAAGGTGCTCCGTTACTTTGCAGATAATCCCGGAGACAAAGTTCGCTATGCCGCGAACGTGTTTGGTGTTGATGCTCGGGAGATCAATCAGATTCTGTATGGCCCGCTGAAAAATCTATGTGGCCAGGACAAACAATACGGCTGGCGTCTGACTGATGCGGCACGTCAGACACTTGATGCCTTCGACCTACAACAGCGAGATGCTGAATGAGCCTTTCCGATTTTCTCAGGTCGTTTATCGGGGAGCGTGACGCAGCACTTAGCACGCTCAGTGGATTTCTCTCTACGCCCGACTCCAGTGGGATGAACTTTTACCTGCATCTGGAGGCCTTCAAGGCATTGCGCGCGGGTAAAGGCAATGCGTTGCAGAAGATCCAGCTTATTGTGCTGAACATGCTAGTGGAGCAGGGGGTTGCGGAGCCTACTGCCAATGGATTCCATATTGGCGCGGAAGACATTGCCGGCATGGATCTGGAGCAGGCTGAGATTCTGCGCCTGCCGAGGCGTTTTCCGGGTCGCTTTCTGACATCGATCAGTGGACGGACTGGCAATAGTAGCTTCCGTGTTGGTGTCAGCATCGAAATGCCAGAAGGTGCTACCCCCTTTTCACGTAAGGGGCCGTATCTCTATCTCACCAGTACTGAGTGCTACTGGCTGACTCCTGGTGAGTTGATGGGCCTGATGGCCTGGGAGCGCCATGAGGCACTTGCACCTGAGGCGAGAGGCGAGGCGGCTAATCTCCGTTTGATGGCTGAGCTGCAGACGGCGGCGCGCAGTGGTATGCGTATTGACTTGAGCCACTTCGAGCGACTGGATGTAGTCGTGCCAGACAATATTGGTGTGACGGCGCTGCGACTTCCGGATGGCAGCCTGCAGCTTTGTCCAAGCTTGGGGGATGGTTCGGCCCCTGATCAGTTGGAAAAGCGTTGGTCGCAGCTGGATATGAATGCTGAGGGCGGCGTCCTGCGCATCGATAACCGGGTTGTATTGCTCGATCAAAGCAAGATGGATGGTATTCGCAACATATTGGCCAATAAGCGTATCCCAGCGGACAAGGTTGCTGAGTTTATTGCTACACCGACGGCCTTTCTCGATGCTGCGTTGGTCAATCTAGATGTAGGGTTTTCAGTGCGTGTGGCAGGCATTGGCAAGCTGCAGCATATGGATTTTGGCGGTCTGGATGTCAGCAAGAACGATTGGTTCGCGCTGGATAAACGACCGGCCCCTCCTGAAATTCTCAGCAAGCTGATTCAGTCGCCTGAGGAACTGCAGCATTTTGAGGAGGTGTTCCTGGCTGCGAGGGAGCAGGGCGCTTCAAGCCTGACCTTTGCTGGGGAAATTATCGATATTGCCGATGTTTCGCAAGTTGATAAGCAGCTGACTCAGATTCGCAGGATGCTGACGACACCTGCATTGGCCGAACCAGAGGTCGCATCGAGTGCAGTGGAGGAGTCTGCTGAACAGAAAGAAAAAGTCGGTGTAATCCTTAAAGAGGCCGAGCAGATTAGCGAAGCCCTTTTGCAAAAAGCAGCTGGTGCTGTCTTGTCTCGTACTCCCGACTGGTCAGCTTATGCTCGACAACCGTTTCCACACCAGCGCGCTGGTATCGACTGGATGCTCAAGCTGCTTAGCGCTGCCTTGCAGGATGATCATGATGATCTGTATCGGCTGCAAGGCAGCTTGCTGGCGGATGATATGGGGTTGGGTAAGACCTTTATGTCACTGGTTACTGTAGGTGAGTACCTTGCGCAGCAACGTGTAACGAACAAACCGCAAAAGCCGGTTTTGGTGGTGGCACCTCTTAGTCTTTTAGAAAACTGGGAGGATGAAGTCGACAAGACCTTTAACAGTATCCCTTTTCGGGACGTGGTGGTCTTGCAGTCCGGTCGTGACCTGAGCCAATTCCGGATACAGGGTGCTGAGCGCGAGTCCGTTCAAGTGGCGTCATTGGCTGATGAGAACGACATGATGGATGAAAACAGCATCCGTTATGCACTGAACGTCGGACCGGAAGCAGGGGTGCATCGTCTCGATATGGATCGGCGTCTGGTGCTGACCACATACCAGACTCTGCGCGACTATCAGCTCTCACTGTGCCGAATAGATTGGGGCATGGTTATCTTCGACGAAGCGCAGAACATCAAGAACCCAAATGCGCAACAGACGCGCGCGGCCAAAGGGCTAAAAGCCGACTTCAAATTGCTGGCTACTGGTACTCCAGTTGAAAACAGCCTTGGTGACTTCTGGTGCCTTATGGATACAGCTCAACCCGGACTATTGGGCGGGTGGGAGGTTTTTCGGGATACCTGGATTAAACCCATTCTTGCCGCTGAGGAGGATGTGCGTGATGAGGTTCGCTCGCGCCTAGGCGAAGAGCTACGCAAGGCAGTCGGCGATTTTATGCTGCGTCGCGTTAAGGAAGATCAGCTCAAGGGCTTGCCGAGCAAGACCATCCGGAGCGGTGTGGATCACTCTGCTCGAGGGATTCAGCACCATGCGCCAGAGTTGGGAGTCGTGATGCAGGGTGTGCAGTTGCAGGCCTATGACGAGGTTCTCAACGGTTACCGTGCGCGTCGGGCCAGTGCTGAGGATATGCGTGGAACTGCCTTGGCTGCGCTCACGGAGCTGCGCTCAGTGTCCCTTCATCCACGACTCTCTGATGAGGCATCGCTCTACAGCAGCAATGCGCGGCAGGCACGCCAGCTGATGATGGAGTCCGGCAAACTCGCGGTGATGTTGAAGCTGTTGGACGATATTCGTAGTAAGGGTGAGAAGGTCATCCTGTTCATGATGACCAAGCGCCTACAGCGTGTACTGAAGCTATGGCTCGATCAGATTTATGACTTGGACGTAGCTGTAATCAACGGCGATACCAAAGCCGTTGCCACCAGGGATGAGGACATGACTCGCAAGCGGCTGATTGCTGCCTTCGAGGCCCAGCCAGGTTTTAACGTGATCATCATGTCACCGGTTGCTGCCGGTGTGGGGTTGACGGTGGTGGGGGCCAACCACGTAGTGCACTTAGAGCGGCACTGGAATCCAGCAAAAGAAGCACAGGCATCTGACCGGGTTTACCGAATCGGGCAACAGAAGGATGTATTTATCCATCTGCCAGCGGTAACTCACCCTCAGTTCGACTCTTTTGATGTGCATCTGGATCGCTTGCTGCGCGGGAAACTGATGCTTAAGGATGCGGTAGTTACTCCCGAAGCCGTCAGTGAGAGTGAGATGGCTCAAGCATTGGGGCTGTGAAGCTCTGTGGATTTTGTGTGTTCTGATATAGGGCTTGATTGCAGCGAGGTAGAGCAATATGCCCTGCAATCAGATTAGGTGTTAAGGACTGGTACCGGATCAAGTACCACGTATAAGCGGATTGAAATAATGGCGCATGTTCAGTACCAGCCCCCCTTTACGCTGAACGGCAGCATTCTGTCGTTGGTGACGGAGATTGCGCAAAGCGTCGGCCGCTTGAGTGCTCAGCCAGAGCATGCCAATGCGTTGCGCTTGCGGCGGATCAACCGTATCCGCACCGTACAGGGCTCGCTGGCCATTGAGGGTAATACGCTGAGCGAGGAGCAGATCACCGCGATCCTCGACGGTAAGCGCATCATCGCGCCGCCCAAAGATGTGCAGGAAGCGCGAAATGCACTGGCCGTTTACGAGCAGTTGGAGGCTTGGCAACCCGCGAGTGAACAGCATCTGCTTGATGCTCACGCGCTGCTGATGAAAGGTCTGATCGACGATGCCGGGCATTACCGCCAAGGCGGTGTTGGTGTGATGAAGGGTGATCAGGTGGTGCACATGGCCCCACCCGCCAATCGCGTCAGCAAGTTAATGCGTGACCTACTGCAGTGGCTTGAGACAACCGATCAGCCTCCACTGATTGCCAGTTGCGTCTTTCACTACGAGTTCGAATTCATCCACCCCTTTGCCGATGGCAATGGGCGTATGGGGCGGCTGTGGCAAACCTTGATTCTGAGCCGCTGGCAGCCACTGTTCGCGCATGTGCCGGTGGAAAGCCTGGTGCACGCGCATCAAGCCGAGTACTACGCGGCTATTAATGACAGTACCCAGCAAGCCGACAGCGCGCCGTTTATTGTGTTTATGTTGAGCATGCTGCGTGATGCGATTCTTAGCGTGAGCCCCCAAGTAACGCCTCAAGTCACCCCCCAAGTCGTGGGGCTGCTCAGGCATCTGGTTGGCGAGGTCAGTCGTGAGAAGCTGCAAGCTGCGCTGGGCTTGGCTGACCGCAAATCCTTCCGCGAGCGCTATCTGCGTCCGGCGCTGGATGCTGGGCTGATTGCCATGACCCGGCCGGACAAACCCAACAGCCGCCTGCAGTGTTATTACCTGACGGAGTTGGGTGAGCAGGCTCGGCGGTAGTTCATGTTGCCGTGCGTACGGTCAGAGTAACTTGGGAACGCTGCAGCGGGAGTCAACTCTCCGGAAATTCCAGACGGTTCAAGCAGAGGGTGATATCCGCTTGATCATCATCGAAAAAGTTCCTGCTTGCGTGGCAACGGACAGGGTTTGACCAAAAAATAAATGACTGAGCAGCCAGCGTGTGCAAGCTTTTGGCTGCTCACGCTGGTCTGTGCCATTTACCGGGACGGCTTGCCTGTTTTGTTCAATAGCCAGCACAGGATCCAGCACGCCAGAACCACTGCTATCAGTAGCGGCGGGAAGCGCAGCATCAACACAATGCTCACGACCAATGCTCCGGCTGCCGCCAGCGCGCCAATGAACAAAAGCAGACTGAGTAGAAATCTCAATAGCATCATCTCGGTTCTCCAGAGCCTGCCTGAAGTCAGGTAGGCGATAGGTCAGTGGGTTTGAGTCGCAAGCACTTCCAGCTTGCCGGCTAGTGAGCAAGGGCTAGGGGGCAGCGCTTCGCTTTGGGTTTGGGTGGATGCCGTGTCCGTGTTGGAGAAGAACTCTTCAATCACCGCGCCGCTATCTTCTTCGCAGTCCTCGAATGCGCCGTTGCCAAAGCCACGGCGTGCAGCCTCATCCAGTGCGGATTGATCGAAGCCAGCGTTTTGCCGTTGTGTGTCCAGTTCGTTGGCAGCCTGTAGCGCTTTGGCCATATCCATGCCGCTACGCACGGTGAGGTCGACATAGAAGATCGGCGTGCCATGGCTCTGGCGGGTCGACTTGCCACGCAGACGCAACTCCAGCGGTAGGCAAGCCAGCCGATTGCCAGAAATAGCCTGGAAGTAATGCAGTCGTGCGGCCAGGGTGCGGATGCTGTTGAAACCGGTGGTGCGAAATACAAAGCTGCCGAGCGGATCATCATCACCAATCAGCACATTCAGTCGGCCGTAAGGCTTACAGGCACCGCCTTTGGCCAGTGGGCAGGCATCCGGCGAAGGGCAGGGCAGCGATTGCATGCCGTCCTGGGTGACACGCTTACAGGTCTCGCCATTGCCCACGCACAACGGCCTGCCAGACTGCCGATCAAACAGCGTGTAGTCAGCACGAAAGTTCAACTCAGGTTCGTTGAACAGCAGGCGCACTGGGATGCTGCGCAATTTGTCTTCCTGACCCTTACGCAGCTCATCATTGAGCGGATGCAGCAGCCAGCCGTCCTTACCTTGCACCTGCGAGGTGATGGTGAATTGATCATCCTTTTCCGGCAGGCGTTTGCCGTTTTTCTCGATGACTTTACCGATAGAAATCCGTCCGAGAACCGGCGGGGTTATAGCGAGACCTTTAAGCATGGTGGTTCTCCTGCAAACGAAAAAGGCCAGCCACGCAGCGCTAACTGCATGTACTGGCCAGGGGGAGGGAATGGTTGAGCGGGGGATTAGCTGATCAGGAAGCGCCGACTGCCTTCCTTGAGTTTGGTGTAACGAACCTGCAGGTATGGCTTGTCCTTTAGCATGGTTTGAACATCGAGCATGTTGCTGTCTTGAGATTTCTTCCAGCTGATAAATCCGTGGCTGAACTCCGCGCGTGTGGCATCACCCATGGCCTGCTGCAGCATCTGCTTGAGCTGGGCTTCGCGGGTTTCCTTCTCGCTGATGGATTGGCGTACCGCCTTGAGCTCCAGGAAGGCTGCTGCCAAACCGGCACGGCCACTGAAGTCGACGGTCTGGCCGTTGTCTTCCGGATAGAGGCAGCGGAGCGCCATTTCAGCTGATGCTGAGCCATCAGCAGGCGGTGGCGTGTCGGTCTCCACGTAGTGCCAGAACTTGCGTTCCAGTTCGATCAGGCGAGCAATCATCTGCTCGTCACGCTCGATGCGGTGGATCTCCAGCGTCTGGCCGCCCAGCAGAACCGCGACATCCGCTGCCTGCTTGCCGGTGACAGCGAGCTGGTGCATCACCTGCAGCTGCACATACTCGGGTACGCCTTCTTTCCAAAGGCGTGCGCCGTTTATGCCGGCTGTCTTGCATTCGAGAATCTGCACATCGTCAGCACCGATCACCTCGCGGTCGATGTTGGCCAGCATCCAGGGCAGTTGAGGATCAGGGTGTTGCAGCACGGCGTTGATGCGTCGCACCTTGTTCTTCGTACGCTTGCTGTAATGCCAGGCCACGACCGGCTCCAGCACATTGCCCCAGTACATCGGACTTTCTTCATCGTGCGGATCGGCCTTGGGCAATGTGGTGTCACGCCCGGTTTTCTCCATCCATAGTTCGAGCTGCGATTTATAGGGATTTAGGCCAACGGCCGCGCCAGCATCAGAACTGCCAATGCCTTGCTTGCGCACCGCCAACCAATCTTCACGCGGTAGTTCCTTGGTATTGATCAAGCGCAGCGCCGGACGCGGCTTGCTGGTGCTGCTCAACGGAGTAGCTGTCATAGCGTTCACCTTGCGGAAATAGAAACGCCCGATCAGCAACTAGGCTGATCGGGCGTTATGGGGTGGGTAAGTAAGCGGTCAGGCGACCAGTTGTAGAGCGGTGTCCAGGGCACGTTGCTTGATCTGCGCGCCCTGGCCGAACCAGGCCGAGTCCATGCGGTACTCGTTGCTGCGTGCACGGCGTTCGTGATCGACAAACTCGGTCACGGAGTTGAGCAGGCCCCAGGCGGTGCCGCGTGCCGAGTCGAGCTGACTACCACGACCACGGCCTTCGTAGAGTTCCTGGACCTTACGCAGCGCGCGTTCGTTGGGAAGCACCTCCGGCAGAGCGCCGGTCGGATTGGTCTCGCACAGTACATTCATAAAGAAGCCCAGCGCCTCATGCCACTGCACCTTGCGCTCGGCCAGCGCACGCATGCGATACATAAAGTCGTCCCATTGCGAGACGGCGATGCCGAGCTGTTTCTTTACCGCCGATGAATCGAAGCGGGTGTTGTGCGGCACCTTGATGGCGCGGCTGGTACCGTCCAGGGCGATGGTGAGGGTGTTGTTGCACACCACCCGAACGGTGGTGGGTGTTGCCGTGGTGGCCAGGGTACCGTCGCAAGACGTGGCCAGCAGCAGGTAGCCGTTGACCTGGTCATTACCCTTTATTGCTGCGCCCTGACCGGTACGCGCCAGCGCCCAGAACTTGCGGCCACCTTTGAGTACGCCTGCCGTTTCCAGCTCGTAGCCAGAGACCTCGGTGAGATCCCGGTAGAACTCGAGCACCTCGCGCGGCTGCACGGTGTGATAGCGGTTGGAGACCACCGACAGCGGTGCCTTGGTGTCCGAGCGGAACAGCACTTTTTGCTCAGGGAAGGAGTGGATGCTACCCAGATGGCCAGCTGTCTCCGATTTGAAATGCACGGGACTTTCCTGGATCTGCCAGTCCATACCGGCTTCGCGTTGCCAGACTTCGATAGGTTGTTTTTGCGTGAGCTGATTGCCCAGGCCGTGCCACGGAGCAGCGCCAGCGTAGGCCATAGTTTCGACGAGATGAGCCATGGTTGAGATTCCTTAGGGTGCAGGCCGGCAAAAAGCGCCGCGCCCAGCGCAGCACCGTCCGGACGATATGGATTGAAATGTGTGGTGCGGCCAGATCAGGCCGGCAGGTTGAAGCGATGACCGCAGAGCAAGCAGAGGTTGTGGGCCAATACGTGGCGGTCGAGCGTATCGCCCAGCTGTGCGCCGAGCGCGCAACCACCAACCCCGCCGGCCAGGCCACCGAGGATGGCACCTGATACATAGCCGAGCGTGATGCCGAAAGGTCCAGCGATAGTGCCAACTAGCGCACCAGCTTGGCCGCCGGCCAGTGCAGCGCTGACGCCACGCGCGACACCGCCTACTGTGCCGATGGCCGCGCCAACTTTCATGGCTTGATGGAATGAAGCAATTTTGGGTGAGTGACAGCGAGGACACTGCAATGACATGGGACGAACCTTCTTGGTGGTGATGTCATTGCAGTTATGTGTGGCTGAGATTTATTGGAATCGAATCGCCAGCAATCGAGGCCTTGTACTGAGGCCATATTCGATAATATGATCTCCATATCGCCAAGTGCGTGTGGTGCCTGAGCAACCACGGCTGAGCAGTTGCCTCCTCAGTTGATCAGCTCAAAGGGCCTTGCCCTCTCTCTCCAAATCCCTGCTGACCATTACCTGTTGCCTGAGGCAGCACGGTACTTTGTTGCCGTGGCTTTATTGGAGAGAGCTATGAATATGCCTGATTTGTTGCGTGCATCGCGTGACGTCCATGTCCTGACTGAGAAGTCGAACACCGAAGGCGGGGGTTCTGATCGCTTCTGGTCCATGCGAATCGAAGGCCTTCATCACGACCACATCCGTGGTGCTGTAGACGAGCTGCGCAGTCGTTGGTCGCGGCCCATTCCAAAGCAGATTGCGCGCTCCGTCAAATCGGTTGCGCTACAGGACGCACTTGCCCGCACCCTCGGTGCGCAGTCCTATACCCACTGGCGCGAGGTCGAGCAGCAGAGGGTTGCCGACTTTCTGTGCGAGCACGGAATGTCGGTGCCGACTGATCTCATTAAGTGGTCGTATTCGCCAAGAATGGTTGGTGCTCTAGCGGCGCAGCAGGTTGCCGATCGGTTGTTCAACTCCGGTCTGGCACTGCCCAAGCGGATCTTTACCGGGGTGGGTTCTTGCCTGTTCGCTCCGCGCGCGTACGGTCGTCTGGATTTTGACCAAGTAGCTGGCCGCACATTTTGGACAGACCAGCAGCGATACGCTTTTTGTGAGCAGCATGAGGACAAAATCCTCATGCGTGCAGAGTACATGCAGGATGGCTGCGGTCTCGACTACCTCGATATGACCGGCCGGATGTTGATGCTCAACGCGGTAAGTGAGTTCATCGGCTGCATGTACAACATGATGGGCAGCAATCTGATGGAGCCGGCAGTGGGTAAGCCGGTGATGCGCAGTTACAACATGTCCGAAGAAGATCTGGCGTTTGAGCTGCAGCTGTTCCGGCTGTTCCGTAAAGAAATTGAAGGCTCCGATGATGGCTGGGTGGACGTATTACCAGTTCCAGGAAATGCCAACCTTATATTCCTGAAAGGTGCTAACGGCGCTTTTGACTGGGTTGTTCGTGATCAGCGCGACAAGGAGTTTTCCTCCAACCCGCTTTACCCGTTCTTTAATAAGGACGAAGTCCCCAAGGCTATGGACCGGAGCAAGCTGGACGGGCATTTGTACTTTGCAACCGGCACTTGGGCGGAAAAGCTGGAGCACGATGCAGAATCGCGTCATTACGCCGAAGGTGGAACGGCAGCCAATTGGCCTGGTTATGCGAAGCTGATTCAGCGTGAGCTCATTGCCAGCCTGGGCTATCGGTCTCCCCGCCCGGCAACCGGGGCCGTATCTGATCGCTTTATCCCGCACCGGCTCGGTGAGAGCTGCTTGATGGTGTCTCCCCTCGTGACCATCGCAGACTTTTTTGATTTCTGCAGCAGGACGAACTGGGGGCAGATCAGGCAGGAGAAAGCCCGCAAGACCCGCGAAAATAAGATTGACGACCTGAGCTCTATCAACATGGATTCGAGCGATCTTCCGGCGAGCGTGACCTGGCTGGATGCGGTCGCCTATTGCCGTGACTATGAGGTACGCACGGGGCTTCCCGTCCGGCTGATGACCATCGATGAGTGGCGACAGCTCGCGCCGTCGCCGATGGACTTTAGCCATGTGCGATCTTCGCGCCTGCTGACCGTGAAAAAGGGAGAGATGCCTGACGATCCTATTTATGAACAGTTGGGCTGGGGCATTGTCGGTGGGGATGGCAGGCTGGGTGGTAACTCCTCGCATTGCCATCGGCCTGATGGCTCCATGCGCTACGGATCGAACCTGAAATGGCTCGACAACGACGAAGGAGTCCCGTTCCTCACTGTACCGGGTTTCGGTGAGTGGCTGTCTGACTACCAGCATGGCGCAGCGCCGATTGCCTCTGTAGCAACCGGTCAATCTATTGTTGGTGGCTCCATTGAGCGCAATCTCTGCCCTGTTCATATGACGATGAGCTACAAGGGCGTCAAGGTCGGATTCCGGCTTTGCTACGTCGCCCATCTCGACGCCTAACCCTCTTTCACCAGGAGCTGAATCATGGTGTATCTCCGAAGTGGAGAGGGGGCTATGCGTCCTCACGTTTCCGAATTAGTTATCAACTGGCACATCACCGAGGCTTGTAACTACAAGTGCCGCTACTGCTATGCGAAATGGGATGGTGCCGGCAGGGAGTTGCTGCATGACTGGACTCGCGTCCGTAATTTGCTCGATGAACTGCAGGCATTCTTTCATCCGGAGAACGATGCCAATCCGCTCAGTCAGCACATGACATGGTCCAGCATTCGTTTGAATCTGGCCGGTGGAGAGCCGCTGCTGTATCACGATGCTCTGCTTCGGGCACTGGAATATGCGAGAAGTAAGGGGATGGGTGCGTCCATTATCACCAATGGTAGCCGGCTCACTAACGATTTGATTGACCGACTCGCACCGCTGGTTTCCATGCTCGGACTGAGTCTGGACTCAGCGGATCCATCCAGGAACATTGGCATTGGCCGCATCGATAGTCGTGGCTCTTTGCTGGACGTGGACTCGCTCTCCGAAGTGCTGGTCCGCGCAAAGACGCAGAATTCGGCTCTGCGATTGAAGGTTAATACAGTGGTCAATGCACTGAACCACCAAGAAGATATGACGCCGATCATGCATGCGCTTATGCCAGACCGATGGAAAGTGTTACGCATGCTGCAGGTAGTAACCAGTGATCTGGCCGTTTCCTCCGAAGACTTTCTCGCCTTCGTCGCTCGCCATGACGCACTTCGAGAGGTGATGTGCGTCGAGGACAACGACGACATGAGTGAGTCGTACATCATGGTCGATCCGTTGGGACGCTTCTTTCAGAACACTGCCGGGCAGAAGGGGTACCACTACAGCAGCCCTATTGACGTGATTGGTGCCGAGCGTGCGTTCATTGAATGGCGATTTTCGGCCGGAACATATGCTGCGAGGTACAGAGACGCATTGGTGGTGGGGCGAGAATGAGAAGATACAGCTCATCCAAGGACATCAATCCAAGCGACTACCGCGCATTTGATAACTTCTTGCATGCTGTCAGGCGTCTGGTAAGCAATATCCATTAGGTGCCAGATACTTAGCAGTTGTTGGGTGTCCCTGGTCAGGAGCCGCATTGCTTGCTCCTGGTCAGGGATAAGCTTGTCAGCAAATTGAAACGACTTTCCTATCCCGATTTTCCGTCATTGCAGACACCGACATATTTCCGGTAGCCGCAGTCTGAATGTGCTCATTCCGCCAGGTCGTCATCGGACTCTTGCGCTCAACCTAGAAGTGCCTGCTAAGCAGCTCGTTTATAGCCCTCGCTTTGATATGGGAGGTGCTATGCGCGTTAAGCCAGTTGGTGAGCTCGTTTTCGAGAAAGGCGGCCATGAACATTTCATTTCAACTAGCCAACTGTCCCAGGGTGAGCAGAAAAAGGAGGCTGGCGGCATACATGGGGAAAGTGAGGATTGGTCGGTAATCTGAATCGTATTACAAGTAAAAAACACCGGCGCAAGGCCGGTGGTAAAGTACTGGATTATAAAAAGCTTCGATTTATTTCAATTCGGACTGGTCTGACTTTATCATTCACAATTATTTTTCCTGAGGCTACTAAGCAGTCTAATGTGGGGTTGAGTTTCGAAACTGCTCGAAACTTTGATGGGCCTTTTCGGAGGATGTCGTTTTTATCAACCCAGTTAAATATATTCGAGTTTTTACAGTTAGATTGAATCCAGGCGAATAAAATTTCTGAATCACTGATGATCTTGGGCATAAATGTAAATTCATTTCGAAAGGTTTTGGAGCATTCGAGAACAATTTTTTCTGCCGCTTGAAGCTCTTCTAGGGTGATAAGCCCTTCGCCGAATTCGAAGTAACGTAAAAGTGCAGCTACGCGAGCAATATTCTCGCTAAGCTTAGATGCATGATCCTTAGATCTTTCATAAGTGCCACCTACTTGCAGTTCTGACTCTATCTTGTTGTATGATTCAGTCCAGTACGCAGCTGCACTGGTTGATAAGCTTATAGTTTTCTTTTCTTCGGAGGTATTGCGTAGGCGGTGCATGCATTTTTCAAGCAGGTTGTGCACCCGCTCGTTATATTTTGCGATAACTGCGTTGTTGATGGTTTTGTTCTTTATGAAGCGCGTCCCCTGAGTCGATTCTGGATGAAAAACTAAGGCGCGAGATAGTAATCCAACAGAGCGAGCAAGATCCCCCTTGCCCTCTAGATACTCTTTTAGTACTTCGAGCTGAATCATAATCCCTAAAGTCAATCGCGCATCATGTAGTGAACAGCCTTCTACTGTTGCTCGTGATACGTCTATAGTGCTTCCGGTCCATAATGCATTAATCTTGCCGAAGTCATTGAATACGCCTTTTAAAACCGAAATCCCTTCGCTAGACATCAGTGCTGCCCAAGGCATGTCAAGTCGCATGCCCTTTATAAGGGCTGCTGTAGTGGCGTCTTCGTAAAACGGGTTGAATGCCCGTGGTCGTTCAGGTTTCAGTTCTTGATGGCTTAGTAGCTCACTTTCATGTAATTGGTATTCTGGTTCAGTTTGAGGCGTATTGCTCATGTCTTTGATGATTTTCCGCTTTCGCGCCTCCCAAACTTCCAATTTAATACTCCAGGCGAGTAGTTCTTTCTGGTGTGTGATTAATGCATTCTTTACATATTCTCGAATACACCCTAGAAACATACTCTCGATTGTTGACTTTCTCTCGCCAGAGCTTGCAATGCTAATGATCAAAAGTGAAACTGGTCCGATCATATTTCCTGGTCGTTTTACATCTATTAATGGCTGGCATAGCATTGAAATTGTTGAAAGGGCCGAAGCTAGGGCTAGCTCAAGCGGAGCTTGTGTTGTTTCGGCTACTTCAATAATAAATTCTTTCAGTAGGGGGAACTTATCAAGTGCTGAGAGGATTGTTTTATTTGTGGTTTCTTGGTTCATGTCTGTGTCTCTATAAAGTTCTATTTGCGGTGTTTTTCAAGGCTTCATGTATTGAATTTATTGATAGTCAGTCGCGACTGTCGAGCCATGCCATGATTGATTCCAATCGCCAGCCGACTGCTCCTCCGCTGCTTCGCCCGGATAGCCGAACTTGTTTTGGAAAGGATGGGTCATGCCGTGGTGAGCTTGGATTTAGCCAGTCGTAAATGCAGGAGCGAGAGATCGATAGCATCTCAGTAAGTTGGCTTAATCGAATTATTTTAGATTTTGATAGTTCCTCTTTATGCGTTTTCGTTTGATTTAGGTGCTGCTCAGATACCGAGTTGTGCGTGTTTGTATAACGCTCACCTTGATGAAGGGTGCTTTTATGCTTTTTAACTGCCATTGCCTCTAATGCGTGTTTGTCAGCCATTTTTTTGCCTCCGATTTGGTGAGGCGATGCTATGCCTGTGCTGGACCCAGTTCACGGTTTCTGCTTAGCGGTTTTTTTTTACCTGCAAGCTGTTTTGTTGATTAATTTTCCTGTGTGTGATGAGGGTTTTGCAGCCTGCATGTCACGACTAGGGGTGGTCTGAAATGCCATTACTTCTAAAAATCAGATACTTAAAGCTTCTTTCAGTCAGACCCGTTCGTAAAAAATGACTCTCCTCCGCACCTAATTCCCGCTACAGCTGCGACAGCTGTCGCAGCTGTAGCGGTCTTGTGTAGGCCCTTCTATTCTCGGAATATGAAAGAAACCGGCCCTGTGATTGGCCTCAAGGGTCCGGATGCGGTGGGAGGCTGGGTCTACGGTTGAATGGATGGGCTTATGACGTTTGATGTGCCGGATGCGAGCTATTACGGAGCATTAATTACCAATGACTCCTTTGAGGTTTTGGTGCGCGAGAATGCTAATACGGGTGAGGGTTTATTTTTAAGATGGCCACGTGACTCAGATATCCGGCCAGATCTGCTTGTGCAATCATGTTTGGATAAGGAATTTGGTTTGAGCACCAAATTAATTGAGGGCTATGATGGTATAGTTTTTATTAAGGGTGGCTCGCTCGTTAATTTTATAATGCATTATTTGAGTGGTGATATAGAGGCTGTAGGTCTTCAGTGGGTCTCACTAAAAACTGCTTGGGAACTTGTGTTTAAGTTGGAAGACCATGAAGTGCTTTTATCTGACTCTGCGTCGTTCGGAGTTCTGGATAGATGGATCCGAAATCGAAGGCGTAAAATTGCTGAAGAGTCGTTTGATGGAAAGCAAAAAAAATTGCTTGAGAAATTTGATAGTCTCTGCGATCGCGTGCGTTATGTGCTTGGTAGAGATTCAACGTGCTATGGTGGTGATGGGCTTTACTCTGAATATATTAAGTCGATAATTAGTTCAGCTATATCAACTATGAAGGAGCAGGAAGATTTAGTTTTATATTTGAATGATTTGTTCGGTCGAGCAAGTAAGCCTGGTAGGAGTGCGGCCCGAGAGGCGGATCTCATTCAAGCGATACACGTTAGCTTGGCGCTTTCCAGTCTTGATTTATATAATGCAGAATATGCTAATCATGTTAAGGAGTGTAGGCGTGTTCTGGGGTTTTTAGTTGCGCTCGAAAATATTTACGGTAGTAGTTCGTTAGAGATAAGGCGTCGTGCTATCAAGGGTGGGAGTGGGCGTTGGCGAGGCCATGATAAAGCTGATCGTATCAAGTCTGATCAAATTAAGGTAGGTCAGGTTAAAAGCATAGAGTCCGCCATCCTTAAAGTTCTTGAGGATAAGAAATTATATCGGAAATCAGATCGGGTAGATGTGATAGCTGGAAAGATAGCTGGTGCTGTGCAAGGCGAGATTTCAACCCTGGGCCTGGGTGATTTTTTCGTGGATAAGGATTTGCAACTGTTTATCTGGGATTTTATAAGTGAAAACAAGGTTGCAAGGGGGTTGATAAAGTAAAATTTTAGGAGGGGTGTTTCATTGGTTTGGCTATGCCTTTGATAAGTTCTTCTGGTTTTATTTTCTTCTGTATTGCTGAGGCGTATTTCGTCTTATTTTGTAGGAGTACTCAGTTATTATTCTTGCGCCGGTTTTACCAGAACGTTAGGGGCCTTTGTTCGCCTTTCAGAAAAAAGGGCCTCTGCCTTGGTGTTGCGGTTACTAAATACTCTGTTGTCTGACTGGCGTTTCTTGTCTTTTATGAAGTTTTATTTTGGGATCACTGTGTTTTCTAGGGGTTATAATGGTTTTGTGGTTAGATATTTCGCCCAATCTTCCATTAGTTCTCTGCGCTTTTCTAAATAGTCAGATCTGGAGTATGCCCCTTCGGTTTGATCTCGTTCGTCATGTGCAAGTGCCATTTCACAAATTTCACGCGGGTAGTGTGTGCATTCACCAGCCCAGTCGCGAAATGATGAGCGGAAACCATGTCGCGTAATAGATTTATATCCCATGTCATGCAGTAGGGTGCGGATCGCATTTACATGCATTACGCCGCTTTTACCTTGGCCAGGGAATAAGAACTGACTGCCTTCAATACGTTGAATATCTCGCAGGCAATCAATGACCTGGTTAGCAAGTGGTATGACGAAGGCGACGCGCATTTTCATGCGCTCGTCGGGAAGTGACCACGTACGAGCTTCAAAATCAAACTCATCCCAGCGTGCGAATCGCACCATGTGTGCGCGAGCGGCTGTCATGATCAGCAATTGTGCGGCAAGAGATGGCGCTGTCATGTTCGCTTTCAATTGATGCATTAGCTTTGGTACGTCTTGCCACGGCATTGCGGGAAAGTGCTCGCGCTTTCGAGCTTTTTTCTTTTCTGCCCGGCTGAGTAAGTTGTCCAGGTGGCCACGCCACCGTGCAGGGTTTTCTCCGTCACGAAGTCCGCGCGCTTTTGCTGCATCCAGAATTTGTTCGATCTGTCCGCGTACCTCGTCAGCTGTCCGGGTTTTGGTGGTCCAGATGGGCTGCAGAACCTTGAGAATATGCGCTGTGTCGATCTGCTCGGCAGCCAGCTTGCTGATGTGGGGGAATGCATAGAGCTCTAGCTTGCGCATCCAGCCTTTACGCCACTGCGCAGACCAGCTCCCGCCGTGGGCTATCCAGTAATCTGTTGCCAGAACTTCAAACTTGAGCTGTTTTGCCTCTTGGGCTCGCTGAGCCTCGCGTAGGGCTTCACGTTCCTGATCTCGGGCGGCAAGTGGGTCGATACCATCTATCAGCTGGCGGCGTTTGGTGCTTGCTTCGAGTCGGGCGCTCTTGAGGCTGATCTCTGGATACGAACCTAAACCCATTTCCCGGCGGCGACCAGCGAGCTGGAAGCGCAGTAGCCAAGACTTGCGCCCTGTGTGTTTGACGACCAGGCGAAGCCCATCTCCATCTTCGTAGGTGCCAGGTTCTGTCAGGTTCTCGACCTGTTTCGGATTTAGCTTGCCCATAGTGTCCTCCGCCGCAATGCCATTTCTGCTTGTCCCCCCACTTGTCCCCCCACTTAGTCATCGGATGGGGTTGTATTGCATTGGACTCGGTTGGTTGGGTAAGTGGCTGTAGCCCTTTATTTATCTAGGCTACCAGCTTAGGTTTCGGATTCGGTAGGATTATTTCGGGCATAAAAAAAACCGGCTTGTGGCCGGCTTCTCGGGGACTGCCTCAGCTTGTTTTTGACAAACCTCACCAGCCTTCAAATCGCTCAGCCCACATGGCGTCGGGCTGAATAGTAGGGGCATCCGCGGGAACTCCTCCGCTTCGCCGGCAGGGAATCAGCTAAAAGCGACCCCTGCCAAATGTGCGGCGCATGATACCCACATTCACTTCAGTTGCCCACCTCCGGTTCCGATTTAGAGCCTTCCCAGCCCAGTAGGTGTTCATCCAGGGGGACCGGTGGGCGGCGGTTGTTGAGGGTGGACCACCAGAATACCCAGCCGACGATCTTGAAGCTCTGCTCGAAGCGTTCTTCGTGGTTGAGGTATTCGTCCGGGTGTTCGCTGGCGTTGTGGCTGCGCATGCGCAGGCCGCCGCCAGGGCGGTTGTAGAGGTATTTGATGCGCAGCATACCGTCGTGTTCGACGGCGTAGATTTCACCGTCGATGATTTGGGTGCGGCCTCGGTCGATGGCGAGGGTAGCGCCTTGTTGGATGATGTCGATCATGCTGTTGTCGACCATGTAGGCGCCTATCGCGCGGTCGGGGTTGACGTTGAGTGTTTCCAGGCTGTGCAGGTTGACGCGGATGCGTTCGGTTGAGGTGAAGGTGGGGTGGAGAGGGATCTCCACGTCGGTTTTTTCCGGGCGGCAGGCGGGGCCTGTGAGGTATTTGCCTGTGTCTTCGCGGGCGGTTGCAATCCTTGCGGTGGGGCCTTCCAACAGGTAGTTGGCGGGCGGGTGTTTGGGGCCTTTGCCGTCGCTTAACCAGCGGCTTGAGACGCACAGCAACTCTGCGATCTCGTTGAGTCGGCCCATGGGGACGCCGCGTTTGAACCAATTGTTCACGTGCTGAGGCGTGACGCCGCGGTTCTTGGCGAAGTCGGAGGCGGAAAGATGAACTTCCCGTAGTAGCGCTTTTAAACGATCACCTGATGTATTCATAAACGCAGAGTTTACTGGCCGGAAAGTCTAATCAAATAAACCATGCGTTGATTTGCGGTTGTAGGATTTGGCTTAGTTGTGGCTGGATCTTTCAGGTGTGCAACTTAGTTAAACGCTGCAAATAAACATTGAACTTGATGTTTAATTCGGCCCATAAAAAAGCCCCGAATTAACGGGGCTTTTTAATTGCTGTGGCAATAAGGCGCGGGTATCAGCCTTTGTAGGCGGCAACCGACTTCATGATCTCGGCGCGGGCAGCGTCTGCGTTGCCCCAACCGTCGATCTTCACCCACTTGCCTTTTTCGAGGTCTTTGTAGTTCTCGAAGAAGTGCTTGATCTGTTCCAGCAGCAGTGGCGGCAGGTCGGTGTATTCCTTCACGTCCACGTACAGCTGGGACAGCTTGTCGTGTGGTACTGCGATGACTTTGGCATCGCCGCCGCCGTCGTCGGTCATGTTCAGGATGCCAACTGGGCGCGCGCGGATAACCGAGCCTGGGGTGACCGGGTAAGGGGTCACCACCAGCACGTCGAGGGGGTCACCGTCGTCAGCCAGGGTGTTGGGGATGAAACCGTAGTTGGCCGGGTAGAACATCGGGGTGGCCATGAAACGGTCAACGAACAGGCAGTCGCTGTCTTTGTCGATTTCGTATTTGATCGGCGCGTGGTTGGCCGGAATTTCGATGGCGACGTAGATGTCGTTCGGCAGGTCTTTGCCAGCCGGAATCTTGCTGTAGCTCATTGGGCGTTGCCCCCGTTAGTTGGCCATATGACATGGCCGGATTGGCCTAAAAGTGGCGGCGATTATAGGCATATTCTGACGCCGATGCCATGCGCCAAGCGTCGTACGGTCATTCGCCCTGTGGCGAGTAGCGCGGGTCGCTGGCTTGCAGTTGGGCTAGGCGGGCCAGGGGATCCTGGCGATAAAAGCGGCTGAGTTGGGCGTACACCTGTGGATAACTATTGAGCAGTAAATCCGGGGCGCTGAAGAAATATTCACTGGTGACGGCGAAGAACTCCGCCGGGTTTTCCGCAGCGTAAGGGTCTATCTCGGTCTCGGCGTCCGGGTTGGCGTCCAACTGGCGGTTGAGGTCATCGAAGGCGCCTTGCATGACGCTGGCCCAGTCTTGCACGCGCATGTCGTGGTGCAGGGGCGGCAGGCCGTTGGCGTCGCCGTTGAGCATGTCCAGTTTG
Organism: Pseudomonas sp. MF6394; assembly: GCF_002018845.1. Taxonomy (NCBI): domain Bacteria; kingdom Pseudomonadati; phylum Pseudomonadota; class Gammaproteobacteria; order Pseudomonadales; family Pseudomonadaceae; genus Pseudomonas; species Pseudomonas sp. MF6394. Next base: position 36,345 of record NZ_MVOJ01000030.1, on the reverse strand, counting down.
TGCGCCAGTTCGTGGATGACCAGGTTGTAGCCTTCCCATTGGCCGCTGGCGAGCACGCCGGGCCAGGCGAGGATCACCGGGCCTTGTTGCCAGGCTTCGCCGCTGTGTTCGCCGTCCCACTCGTGTTCGACGCCGCTGGCATCGCGATGGCGTTGTGGGCTGAGGAAGTCGTCGGGGTACAGCACGATTTCATGGAAGCCCTGGTACCAGTCGAGGTCGCCCAGGTTCATCAGCGGCAGTTGCGCCTGGGCGGCGAGCAACAGGCGTTGTTCCTGGTGCAGTTCGACGCCGGGCAGGGCGGTGAGGTGTTTTTCACTGAGGAACACCACGCAGGCTTCGCGCAGCCACTGGTCTTGCTCCGGCGTGATGCCGTCGAGGAAGGTCAGATGGTGGCGCACCCGTTGCCAGGTGTCATCGGCAATCGGGTGCTTGGCCAGCAGGCGCCGGCGACGCCAGGCGCTGAAGGACCACACGGGCGGTCAGTGCGGGTTGGCTTCGGAGGACGTGCGGCCAAAGCGGCTGCGCACCACGCCAATAATCATCGGCACCAGGGACAGCAGGATGATGAACACCACCAGCAGCGACAGGTTCTTCTTGATAAAAGGCACGTTGCCGAAGAAGTAACCCAAGGTCACCAGGCCGCCGACCCACAGGATGGTGCCCAGTACGCTGAAGCCGAAGAAGCGCGGGTACGGCATCTTGGCCACGCCCGCGACGAACGGCGCGAAGGTACGCAGGATCGGCAGGAAGCGCGCCAGGGTCACGGTCTTGCCGCCGTGCTTGTCGTAGAAGTCGTGGGTTTTTTGCAGGTAGTCGCGGCGGAAGATTTTCGAGTTCGGGTTGCTGAACAAGCGCTCGCCCGCCGTTCGTCCGATCACATAGTTGGTGCTGTCGCCGAGGATGGCCGCCAGCATCAGCAGGCCGGCCAGCAAGACGGGGTCCATACCGCCGCCGGCCGCTACGGCACCGGCGATAAACAGCAAGGAGTCGCCCGGCAGGAAGGGCATGACCACCAGGCCGGTTTCGCAAAAAATCACCAGGAACAGAATGGCGTAGATCCACGGACCGTAATTGGTTACCAGCATGTCGAGGTAGACGTCGAGATGCAGGATAAGGTCGAGCGGGTTGAAATCCATGGATGGCACCTGTGTGAATAGCCCGGCTCAGCGGGCTTGTGCGGAAGCTCAGGCAATAAGGCTACAAGTAATTGTCGCGGTTCTTACAACCCTGAAAGGTCGGCATTATACGGATTGAGAGGTGAAAAGCGTGTGGCTTTTGTAGCGGGGAGTGTCGCGAAATTGTGAAGGGGTTGGGCTTCGCCTGAGTCGCCGGATGAAGTGTGGGAGCTGGCTTGCCTGCGATGGCCATAGGTATTAACGCCACTCTGTAGCGCCAAAGGTAACCACGATGCGAAGCGAGCCGCTCTTGATCTTGATCTGCTTTTGATCTTAGGCGCCCCGTTAAACCACGCTGGCCGGAATTCGACAGGGATTTGGGGGGTAAACCGGCAGGGATGCCGGTTTAGCCGCCCCGCGCCATGGATGGCGCGTGGCGGCGGCCCCCCAAATCACTGACGGATTACGGGCACACCGAGCCTGGGCGAGGTGCCGAGTGGTGGGGCAAGAGCGCTTTGCTTACTTTCGCGCTTTTCGAAAGTGAGCCGCCGTCAGGGCGGAACCCTAGGTGGCCGTTACCGCAGCAATGGATATGTACACAATCCAACTGTGTTGGCTGTCAGGCCGTCTTCGCAGGCAAGCCAGCTCCCACATTTGGACTGCGTCGCGTCAGGTAGATAAGTGTCGGCTGTCGGGCCGTCACGGGAGCAAGCTCCCTCGCCACAGGGTCAGCCGATACAGTATTGGCTGACCCTCCGCCATCGCAGGCAAGCCAGCTCCCACAAGGAAATGGCGGTGTCTGGCTTACCGGTTTTCAGTCTTCGTTGATCGGCAACACGTAGTTTTTAAATTCGGTGTCTTCGCGAAACCCAATCGACTCGTAGGTCTTCTGCGCCACGTCGTTATCGCTGCTGGTCGATACCCGCAACCGCACCGCGTGGGTGTCCTTGGCCATTTTCTTGGCCGTGCGCATCAAGTTGTCAGCCACCAGTTGCCGGCGCGCATCCTCGGCCACATAGATGTCGTTGAGGATCCACACCCGCTTGAGCGACAGCGAGGAAAAACTCGGGTACAGCTGGCAAAACCCCAGCAGCCGCTTGTCGTCATCGTCGGCCAGGGCCAGGTAGATCACCGATTCCTTGCGCCGCAGGCGCTTTTCCAAAAAGGCCCGTGACGAGTCCGGGAACGGCAAGGCCCCGTAGAACTCGCGGTATTTGACGAACAACGGGGTCAACAGGTCCAGGTGTTCCAGGGTCGCTTGAGTAATCCGCATGCCAGGCCTCAACTTCCAAATGGGTATGACCACACGAGCGGCCGTGACTCGATGCTGCCTAATGACGCCAAAAAGCGCAATCGTGCCGCTATCGGTCATCCGCCGGGCTGAGCAGGAAATTGCCCTTCATCAGGTCCGGGTCGTCGGATTCGAGGGTCTGAACCTGCGCCTCATCCTTGAGATTGACCCCCGACAACTGCCGGCGACACGCCTCTCGCATCAAGTACAGCAGGCGATGGGCCGCCATGCCGTAGCTCAAGCCTTCGAGCCGCACATTGGAGATGCAGTTGCGATAGGCATCGGTGAGGCCGACCTTGGGGTTGTAGGTGAAATACAGGCCCAGGCTGTCCGGCGAGCTGAGCCCTGGGCGTTCGCCGATGAGGATCACCACCATCTTGGCACCGAGTAGTTGGCCGATCTCGTCTGCCACCGCCACGCGGCCTTGCTCCACCAGGATCACCGGTGACAAGGACCAGCCTTCGGCGTGGGTCTGTTCTTCCAGGCGCGCCAGAAAAGGCGCGGTGTGTTTATGCACCGCCAGTGCCGACAGGCCATCGGCTACCACGATGGCCAAGTCCACCCCACCAGGCTGGGCCGAAGCGTAGTCGCGCAGCGTTTGCGCCGACTCATCGCTCAGGCGTCGCCCCAGGTCCGGGCGTTGCAGGTAGATGTGCCGGTCCGTGGCGGCGCTGTGCAACAACAGGCTGTCTCGGCCACGTTCGGCCAATTGGCGGCTGAGGCCGGTGTGATCGAAGGGCAGGTGCACCGCGTCCCGCGCCTGGGCGTGGGCAAACTGGAAGTCCAGTTGGGCGCTGGTGGGAAGGCTGGTACCGGTGCGGCCCAGGGCAATACGCGCCGGGGTGAGGCGGCGCAGTTCCAGCCACGGGTTGTCAGGCAATTCTGGTTGCACAGTCGGCTCCTTCATCCCAATTGCGCCAAGGCGTGGCGGAAGGCCGGTGGCAGGCTGTTGCCGAAGTGCACCTTGCCATCAGCCTGCGTGAAGATGCCCATTTTCGCCAGCCACTGCTCGAACTCCGGCGCCGGTTTTAAACCCAATGTTTGCCGGGCGTACAGGGCGTCGTGGAACGAGGTGGTCTGGTAGTTGAGCATGATGTCATCGGAACCGGGGATCCCCATGATGAAGTTGATGCCCGCCACGCCGAGCAGGGTCAGCAGGGTGTCCATGTCGTCCTGGTCGGCTTCGGCGTGGTTGGTGTAGCAGATGTCGCACCCCATGGGCACGCCGAGCAGCTTGCCGCAGAAGTGGTCTTCAAGGCCGGCGCGGATAATCTGCTTGCCGTTGTACAGGTACTCCGGGCCGATAAAGCCGACCACGGTGTTCACCAGAAACGGCTTGAAGTGCCGGGCCACGGCGTAGGCTCGGGTTTCACAGGTTTGCTGGTCGACGCCAAAGTGCGCATTGGCCGACAAGGCGCTGCCCTGGCCGGTTTCGAAATACATCAGGTTCTGGCCCAGGGTGCCGCGCTTGAGGCTCAAGCCCGCGTCATAACCTTCCTGCAGCACGTTCAGGTTGATCCCGAAACTGGCATTGGCCGCTTCGGTGCCGGCAATCGACTGAAACACCAGGTCCAGCGGTACGCCGCGGTTGATCGCTTCGATGGAGGTGGTGACGTGGGTCAGCACGCAGGCCTGGGTGGGGATTTCGTAGCGCTGGATGATCGCGTCGAGCATCTCCAGCATGGCGCAGATCGAGGCGATGCTGTCGGTGGCCGGGTTGATGCCGATCATGGCGTCGCCGTTGCCGTACAGCAGGCCGTCGAGAATGCTCGCGGCGATGCCGGCGGGTTCGTCGGTAGGGTGGTTGGGCTGCAAGCGCGTGGACAAGCGCCCGCGCAGGCCCAGGGTGCCGCGAAACTGGGTGACTACGCGGATCTTCTGCGCCACCAGCACCAGGTCTTGCACGCGCATGATCTTGGACACCGCCGCGGCCATTTCTGGTGTCAGCCCCGGCGCCAAGGCGCGTAGGGCCTGTTCATCGGCCGCGTCGCTGAGCAGCCAGTCGCGCAGGCCGCCGACGGTGAGGTGGCTGACCGCTGCAAACGCCTGTTTATCGTGGGTGTCGATGATCAGCCGGGTGACTTCATCGCTTTCATAAGGAATCAATGCTTCTTGCAGGAAGTGCTTGAGCGGGATATTTGCCAGCGCCATCTGCGCCGCCACACGCTCACCGTCATTCTGCGCGGCGACACCGGCGAGGAAGTCCCCGGAGCGTGCGGGGCTGGCCTTGGCCATCACGTCCTTGAGGCTGTCGAAGCGGTAGGTTTGAGCACCTACCGCGTGGGAAAAGCTTGCCATACAGTGTCTCCTTGATGACGCGGGCCTGCTGCGGGCAAGGCGCCGCGTCGAGGTTTTCGGCAGTTAGTGCAGGGCGGCCTCTGCGGCCTGGATCGCCGCGAATTCCTCTTCCGGCGTGCCTGCTACCAAGTGATGCCGGCTGTAGAAAGCAAAGTAAGCAATTAATACTCCATAGATGATCGCCGCGCCAATCACCACGCGTGGGTCCACCAGAAAGCCCGCCACCACGGCCACGCAGGCCAGCACCAGCGCCACGCCCGAGGTGAAGATGCCACCGGGCGTGCGGTATGGCCGCTCCATTTTAGGGCGACGGATGCGCAGGGTGATGTGGGCGGCCATCATCAATACGTAGGAAATCGTGGCGCCAAACACCGCCACCAGGATCAGCAAGTCACCCTGGCCGGTCAGCGACAGGCCAAAGCCGATAATCCCGGGGATCACCAGCGCCAATACCGGCGCCTTGCTCTTGTTGGTCTCGGACAATTTGCGCGGCAGGTAACCGGCACGGGACAGGGCAAAGATCTGCCGCGAATAGGCGTAGATGATCGAGAAAAAGCTCGCGATCAAACCGGCCAGGCCGACCAGGTTGACGAAGCTGCCCATCCAGGTGGAACCGCCGTAGGACAACGCCAAAGCTTCAACCAGCGGGTTGCCGGATTTGATCAGCGCGTAAGTCCCCGCACCGCCCGGCGCGATCACCAGGATCAACAGGGCAAAACTGGTCAGCACCACAATGGCGCCAATCAGCCCGCGCGGCAGGTCGCGCTTGGGGTTCTTGGTTTCTTCAGCGGCCAGCGGCACACCTTCCACCGCCAGGAAAAACCAGATGGCATAAGGGATCGCGGCCCACACGCCGACGTAGCCGAACGGCAGGAAGCTGCTGGCGCCCTTGGCCTCGGTCACGGGTATATCGAGCAGATTGGCGACGTTGAAGTGCGGCACCATCGACACCAGGAACACGCCCAGGGCGATCGCGGCGACGGCGGTGATCACGAACATCAACTTCAAGGCTTCACCCACACCAAAAATGTGGATGCCGATAAAGATGATGTAGAACGCCAAGTAGATCATCCAGCCGCCAATGCCGAACAACGACTCGCAATAGGCGCCGATAAACACCGCGATGGCGGCGGGCGCGATGGCGTATTCGATAAGGATGGCAGTGCCGGTGAGGAACCCGCCCCAAGGGCCGAAGGCGCTGCGGGCAAAACCGTAGCCACCGCCAGCAGTGGGGATCATGGAAGACAACTCGGCCAGGGAAAAGCACATGCACAGGTACATGGTGGCCATCAGCAAAGTAGCGAGGAACATGCCGCCCCAGCCGCCCTGGGCCAAGCCGAAGTTCCAGCCGGCGTAGTCTCCGGAAATAACATAGGCGACGCCCAGGCCAACCAGTAGTACCCAGCCGGCGGCGCCTTTTTTCAGTTCGCGTTGTTGAAAGTAATCGGTGCCGACTTTTTCAAAGTCGACAGAAGAACCAGTGGGTTCGCTAGGCATGGGAAGTACCTTCCATTCTTATTGTTTTGATCCCGACAGGTTGCCGCCGGGTAATGTAGGAGCGAGCTTGCTCGCGAAAAACTTGCGAGCGCCTCGGGGGAGTCAGGCTACTCGCGTTATCGTTAACGTTCTTCGCGAGCAAGCTCGCTCCTACAGTGACGGTTGTTGCTTCTGTGGGGTTAGAAAAAACCCAGCGGATTAATGTCGTAGCTCACCAGCAAGTTCTTGGTCTGCTGGTAGTGATCCAACATCATCTTGTGGGTTTCACGGCCTACGCCAGACTTCTTGTAACCGCCAAACGCGGCATGCGCCGGGTACAGGTGGTAGCAGTTGGTCCATACACGGCCGGCCTTGATCGCCCGGCCCATGCGGTAGGCGCGGTTGATGTCGCGGGTCCACAGGCCAGCGCCCAGGCCGAACTCGGTGTCGTTGGCAATCGCCAGGGCTTCGGCTTCGTCCTTGAAGGTGGTGATGCTCACCACCGGGCCGAAGATTTCTTCCTGGAACACACGCATGTCGTTGGTGCCCTTGAGCAGGGTCGGCTGGATGTAATAACCGGTGGCCAGGTCGCCCGTGAGCTTCTCGACCTTGCCGCCGGTGAGCAGTTGCGCGCCTTCGCCCTTGGCGATTTCCAGGTAGGACAGGATCTTGTCGAACTGCTGCTCGGACGCCTGGGCGCCGACCATGGTGTCGGTGTCCAGCGGGTCGCCACGCTTGATCGACTCGACCTTTTTCATCACCACTTTCATGAAGTCGTCGTAGATCGACTCTTCCACCAGTGCACGGGAAGGGCAGGTGCACACTTCACCCTGGTTGAAGAACGCCAGCACCAGGCCTTCGGCGGCTTTTTCGATGAATTGAGGTTCGGCTTTCATGATGTCGGCGAAGAAGATGTTCGGCGACTTGCCGCCCAGCTCAACCGTGGACGGAATGATGTTCTCGGCCGCCGCATGCATGATGTGCGAGCCCACAGGCGTTGAGCCGGTAAAGGCGATCTTGGCAATGCGCTTGCTGGTGGCGAGGGCTTCGCCGGCTTCTTTGCCAAAACCGTGCACCACGTTCAGTACGCCTGGCGGCAGCAGGTCGCCAATCAGTTCCATCAGCACACTGATGCCCAGCGGCGTTTGCTCGGCGGGTTTGAGCACCACGCAGTTGCCGGCGGCCAGGGCTGGCGCGAGTTTCCACGCGGCCATCAGCAGCGGGAAGTTCCACGGGATGATCTGACCGACCACGCCCAGCGGCTCGTGGAAGTGATAGGCGGCGGTAAGTTCGTTGATTTCCGCGCTGCTGCCTTCCTGCGCGCGGATGCAGCCGGCGAAGTAGCGGAAGTGGTCGGCGGCCAGGGGGATGTCGGCGTTTAGGGTTTCGCGCACGGCCTTGCCGTTGTCCCAGGTTTCGGTGATGGCCAGCAGTTCGAGGTTTTGCTCGATGCGGTCGGCGATTTTCAGCAGCACCAGCGAGCGGTCCTGGGCTGAGGTTTTGCCCCAGGCATCGGCGGCTGCGTGAGCGGCGTCCAGCGCCTTGTCGATGTCTTTGGCGGTGGGGCGCGGGAAGTCGGCAATCGGCTTGCCGTTGACCGGCGAGGTGTTGGAGAAGTAGTTGCCATCGACCGGCGCCACGAATTCGCCGCCGATGTAGTTGCCGTACTTGGCCTTGAACGAAACGATGGCGCCTTCAGTACCGGGGTGTGCATAACGCATGGTGGGCATCTCCTGCTTTTATGTTTATTGGAGTACAGCGCGGCAAGCGCGTTATAAAGCGTAGAGCAAAGGTTGGGCCACTGCTGTGCGGGCCCGCAAAATCAAGGGGTTGGGCGTTGTTGCAAGGCGTTGCCGTGACAGGGGTGATACAGGCCAGGTGACAGTTTGTGCCACAAACGGTACAGCCTGTGACCGGTGGGTCGGGCCGGGATTGCAATGGCCGGATGGCTGGGGGATGCTGGGCGTTCTCACGCAGGGAGAATAATAAGAACATGCATAACGATCATTTCAGTCGCCATGCCCAGCAAGTCTTGACCGTCACCCGGGGCCAAGAGCTTTCCCAGGGGCCTGGCAGCGACCCGTCCATCGCCCGCTCCTGGCTGCGCTGTGTGGAGGACTACCACCTCGACCCGGCGCTGACCATCGCGCCCACTGTGCTCGAACACGGGCGCCTGCTGGAAAGTCGCGAACGCCTGCGCCAAGTGCTGCACATTGCCGGCAGCGAAATGAACAGCCTGCACCAGCAACTCTCCGGCGCCGGTCACGCGGTGCTGCTCACCGATGCACGCGGGGTGATCCTCAACTGTGTCACCGCGCCGTCGGAGCGCAAGATCTTCGAGCGCGCCGGCTTATGGCTGGGCGCTGACTGGAGCGAAGCCTGCGAAGGCACCAACGGTATCGGCACCTGCCTGGTGGAACGGCAGTCGTTGACGATCCACCGTGACGAACACTTTCGCGGCCGCCATACCGGGCTGACCTGTTCGGCCAGCCCAGTGTTCGACCCTCATGGTGAATTGCTGGCGGTGCTGGATGTGTCCTCGGCCCGCGAAGCCGTGTCGCGCCAGAGCCAGTTCCACACCATGGCGCTGGTGAACCTGTCGGCCAAGATGATCGAAAGTTGCTACTTCCTGCGTCACTTCGAACATCACTGGCTGTTGCGTTTTCACCTGCAGGCCGAGTCGGTCGGGTTGTTCAGCGAGGGCTTGCTGGCGTTCGATGGCGAAGGGCGCATTTGTGCGGTCAACCAGAGCGCCCTGAACCTGTTGGGGCAGTTGCGCGGCGGTTTGGTGGGCCAGCCGGTGGAAGCGTTTTTCGACTGTTCCCTGGATCAGTTGCTGGGGCGCGCCAGCGCAAATGCCACGGCCAGTTGGCCATTGCGCACCCGCGAGGGTCGGCCTCTGTTTGCAGCGTTGCGAGGCCAGCCGCGCAGTGTGCCCGCCCCTATCATCAAGCCGCAGGCGCCACGGCCTTTGGGTATCTGCCTGGGCGACCCGGCGTTGCAAAATGAGCTGCGCAAGGCCTCGCGAGTGTTCGAGCGCGACGTGCCCTTACTGATCAACGGCGAAACCGGCTGCGGTAAAGAAGCCTTCGCCAAGGCCGTGCACCAGACTAGCCAGCGGGGCGACAAGGCCTTTGTCGCGCTGAACTGTGCGGCGATTCCAGAAAACCTGATCGAGAGCGAATTGTTTGGCTATCGCGCCGGCAGTTTTACTGGCGCCCTTAAAGAGGGTATGCGCGGCAAGCTGCAACAGGCCGATGGCGGCACGCTGTTTCTCGATGAAATCGGCGACATGCCCCTGGCGCTGCAAACCCGCCTGTTAAGGGTGCTGGAAGACCGCCTGGTGGTGCCTATCGGTGGTGAACCCCAAGCCGTGAACGTGCGCATCATCAGCGCCACGCACCGCAATTTGCTGGAGCGTGTGGCCGATGGCAGCTTTCGCGAAGACCTGTATTACCGCCTGAACGGCTTGGAAGTTGCCCTGCCGCCGTTGCGCGAACGCACTGACAAGTCGCAACTGTTGGACTTCCTCCTGGCCCAAGAGGCGGGCACCGAGCAGGTGATGCTCGACGAGCCTGCGCGCCAAGCCTTGTTGGCATTCCATTGGCCCGGCAACCTGCGGCAGTTGCGTACGGTGTTGCGCACAATAGTGGCGCTTTGTGAGGGCGGGCGAGTCGGGCTTGAGGACTTGCCGGCGCTGATTCGACAGGCGCGGCCCCAAGGGCAGAGGCTGGATGCGCCGTGCGCCTCGCCGCTGGAGAGCGCCGAGCGTCAGGCATTACTCGATGCGTTGGCGCAGCAGCGCTGGCATATGAGCCATGTGGCTGAACAGCTGGGCGTCAGTCGCAATACGCTGTACCGCAAGTTACGCAAACATGGGATTTCACGGGAGGTTATGCATTAGGGGCGCGACAGTTGTCGGAATAACTCAGTTATTGCGGACTGCTCGTTTTTTGTCCCACGTGATTTAAGGTTTTTTATCGCTCTACGCACTCACGTCGTCCCGGAACGTGGTGCGCTGTTTTAAGCACTGATGGAATAAGGGCAGAGCATCACTTGCCCTTAAACACCGTTGTTTGAAACTTCTAGGGTGACAACACATGAATATTACAAGTCCAATAACGACTCCTGTGCCACAACTCCCTGTTCAACTTGATGTTACGCCCACGCCTGCACCGCAGCCCTTGATGGCGGGCTGGGGCGAACCGATGCACCCCCTTGAGCATGAGCCTGGCACGCAGTTGTCTGAGCCGCAGGCTGATCAAACGCCGAAGGTGCGCATCAGGCGTGGAATCTTCGGGCGGCGGTTCGGGGGAGGGTCCAGGCCCACGCCGCCGGTGTCTCCCCCGCCGTCGCCCAGGGTACCGCCTGCCCCGGTCAGTCCCACGCCTACCCGGCCCCAAACCACGACGGGAGGGAAAAAACCGACGACAACCCACGACACCTCTGGCACCAGCGTGACCGCGGGCAGTTCAGGCCAGTCGACGGCCAGTAAGCTCAAGGACGCGCTGACCAAGGGGCCTCAGACGCCCCCTCTCGGTGGCACCACCGCTGTGAAACCGGCGGAATCGCCCAAGGTCAGTGTGGCCGATGTCACTCAGCGGCTGTTGGATGCCGACAGGCTGGTCAAGGCGGGCGTTATTTCTACATCGCCCTCTACCGGCAAGATGGTCAAGGACGCGTTCATCAACGCAGGCATCAATGGCATGGTCAGCGCGCCGATCAATGTGGGCGCCTATGCCGGGTCCGTGGCTGCGGGGGAAGCGATCAAGGGCCAATACGTACCGTCGCCGGTAACGCCACCGCCACCGCATTTGCCTGGCGGTGTGCAGGCCGGTCAGAAGCCAGCGCCGCCAGTCGTTACGCCATCCACACCCGATGAGCCTGCGCCTGGGGCCACACGCCATTTGGATCGCGTAGAAAAGGTGATGCTGGAGTTTGCCAATCTCATCATCACGCTGGCGGGAAACACCGGAGACCGGCTTGTCATGGGCGACGCCTGGCCCAAGGAGCGTGGGGCACGCATGAGTAACCTTGAGCAGTTACTGGACGTTTCAGAAACCCATATGAAACAACTGGCCGAGGACCACGAGCTGATTTTCAAACCTTACATCGAGTCACAAACGTCCCCTGGTACCGGTGGCCGCTTAGGCGTGATCGAGCGTCGGTACCATGCCTTGAAAAAAACCGCTGACCGAATCATGACCTTGAAAGGCGCTGAGCTTAACAACACGCGCACCACGGTTTAAGTCATTCCTTTTGCCCGCCGGATCCTACCGGCGGGCGTTTCGCCCTCAGCTAATGCGTGCGAACTTTCCCACCCTACGCTAACCTGCCTCGATGTTTACGAGGTCGACTATGCACATTCATATTCTGGGTATCTGCGGTACGTTCATGGGTTCGATGGCGGTTCTGGCCAAAGAGCTGGGCCATCACGTAACAGGCTCCGATGCCAATGTTTATCCACCCATGAGCACGCAGCTAGAGGCGCAAGGGATTGAGCTGACCCAAGGTTACGACCCTGCGCAATTCGACCCGGTGCCGGACCTGGTCGTCATCGGCAACGCCATGTCGCGCGGCAACCCGGCGGTGGAATACGTACTCAACAATGGCTTGCCTTACGTCTCCGGCCCCCAGTGGCTGGCCGACCATGTGCTGCAAGGCCGTTGGGTCCTGGCAGTGGCGGGTACTCACGGCAAGACCACCACCAGCAGCATGCTGGCCTGGGTGCTGGAACATGCGGGCATGAGCCCGGGCTTCCTGATTGGCGGTGTGCCGCAGAACTTCTCGGTGTCGGCGCGCCTGGGCCAGACACCGTTTTTTGTGATCGAGGCCGATGAGTACGACAGCGCCTTTTTCGACAAGCGCTCCAAGTTCGTCCACTACCGCCCGCGCACGGCGATCCTCAACAATCTTGAGTTTGATCACGCGGATATCTTCCCCGATCTGCCGGCGATTGAGCGGCAGTTCCATCACTTGGTGCGCACCATTCCCAGCGAAGGCCTGGTCATTCATCCCACCACCGAGCCTGCGTTGCAGCGTGTGATCGACATGGGCTGCTGGACCCCGGTGCAAACCACCGGCGCGGGTGGGCAGTGGCAGGCCAGGTTGCTCAGCGACGACGGTTCGCGGTTTGAAGTGCTGTTCGAAGGCCAGGCCCAAGGCATCGTCGACTGGGGCATGACTGGCCAGCACAACGTGGCCAACGCCTTGGTGAGCCTGGCTGCCGCTCGGCATGTCGGCGTGGTGCCGGCCATGGGCATCGCCGCCTTGAGCGCGTTCAAGAGTGTGAAGCGGCGCATGGAGAAAGTCGCCGACGTGAATGGGATTACCATTTACGACGACTTTGCCCACCACCCAACCGCCATTGCCACCACCCTGGATGGCCTGCGCAAGCGCGTGGGCGATGCGCAGATCATCGCCATCGTCGAACCGCGTTCCAACTCCATGAAGCTCGGCGCACACCGTGATGGCCTGCCTGAAAGCGTCAACGATGCCGACCAGGTGGTGTGGTATGCGCCAGCCAACCTCGGCTGGGATTTGCCGGGCATTGCTGCGCTGTGCACCATACCTTCGAAGGTTTGCGATTCGCTGGAAGGCATCATTGAGCAGGTGAAGTCCTTGGCCCAGCCCGGCACCCACGTGGTGGTCATGAGCAACGGCGGCTTCGGCGGCCTGCACGGCAAGTTGGCCGAGGCGTTGAAATGAGCGGGCCGGAGCGCATTACCCTGGCGATGACCGGCGCGTCTGGTGCGCCTTACGGCCTGCGCCTGCTCGATTGCCTGGTGCGTGAAGACCGTGAGGTGCATTTTCTGATCTCCAAGGCGGCGCAGTTGGTGTTGGCGACCGAGACCGATGTCGCGCTGCCTTCCAAAGTGCAGATGATGCAGGCGTTCCTCACCGAGTACACCGGTGCGGCGGCGGGGCAGATCAAGGTCTACGGCAAAGAAGACTGGATGTCGCCGGTAGCTTCGGGCTCCGGTGCGCCGGCGGCCATGGTGGTGGTGCCATGCTCCACCGGTACCTTGTCGGCGATTGCCACGGGCGCCTGCAACAACCTGATCGAACGGGCGGCGGACGTGACCTTGAAGGAGCGCCGCCAATTGATCCTGGTGCCGCGCGAAGCGCCGTATTCGAGCATTCACCTGGAGCACATGCTCAAGTTGTCGAACATGGGCGTGACCATTCTGCCCGCGTCGCCTGGCTTCTATCACCAGCCGCAGACCATCGATGACCTGGTGGACTTTGTGGTGGCGCGCATTCTCAACCTGTTGAACATTCCCCAGGACATGCTGCCGCGTTGGGGTGAGCACCATCTGGGCGGCGATGAATAAAGCGCTGCTGCTGTTGATGGCGCTGCAACTTACCGGCTGCGCCACGGCGCGCACGCTGGATGCGGCGCAACCGGGCGCACCGGTGGTGTATGCCGGCACGCGGCTGGATCTGTACGCGATCAATGGTGGCTGCTGCGCCAAGGACCGCTTTGGCGCCGAGGCCCCGAGCTATCCCCAGCTCGACCTGCCGGCCAGTGCGTTGCTCGATACCTTGTTGTTGCCACTGTCGGTGTTGACGGTGCTGGGGGTTGGCTTCAACGCCACGGGCGGGCTGTAAGGCAGTGGCTGCCTGGGCCGGCCCCGGCGGCCAGCGCATATCTACCTGACGCCCGGCGATCCAAATGTGGGAGCGGGCTTGCTCGCGAAGGCGGCCTGGCAGTCAACACAGTTGGATTGTGTGCATATCCATTGCTGCGGTAACGGCCGCTTAGGGTTCCGCCCTGACGGCGGGTCACTTTGGAAAAGCCCCAAAGTAACCAAAGGGCTCTTGCCCCACCACTCGGCACCTCGCCTAGGCTCGGTGTGCCCGTAATCCGCCAGTGATTTGGGGGGCCGCCGCCACGCGCCATCCATGGCGCGGGGCGGCTAAACCGGCATCCCTGCCGGTTTACCCCCCAAATCCCTGTCGAATTCCGGCCAGCGTGGTTTAACGGGGCGCCTGAGATCAAAAGCAGATCAAGAGCGGCTCGCTTCGCATCGTGGTTAGCGTTGAGCGCTACCGCGTTATTTAGATACCGATGCTGCGATGAGGCCAGTACCAGCCCCGCATCATTACTTGCCGAGCTTGCGCAACTCGTCCGACTCCACCACCCGCACGCCATCCTGTTCTTCCAGCGCCAGGCGCCACATGGCGCGGGCCAGTTCGCAGACTTCAATACCGTGGTACTTGCCCGGAATAAGCCGTGACAAAGGCCCGGCTAACTGCTCGGCCAGGCGCGGTTCCAGTCGTTCGCCCAGCAGCAGCGACGGACGTACGATGGTCAACTGCGGCCAGTCTTGCGCTCGGAGCGCCAGTTCCATTTCCCCCTTGACGCGGTTGTAGAACACCGAGGATTTCGGGTCGGCGCCAATTGCGCTGATCACGATCAGATGCCGCGCGCCCAGTTCCCGTGCGCGCTTGGCGAAAGCCACCACCATGTCCAGGTCGACCGCACGGAACGCAGCTTCCGAGCCGGCCTTTTTGATCGTGGTGCCCAGGCAGCAGAAGGCGATATCCACGCGGCCGCTCAGTTGCGGCAGGAACACCGCCGGGTCGCCCACCGGGTTTTCCAGGCGTGGATGTTCAGCCAATGGTTTGCGGCTGGGTGCCAGCACGCGGGTCACGGTGGGTTCGTTGAGCAGGCGGTCGAGCAGGTGTTCGCCCGTGAGGCCGGAAGCCCCGGCCAGCAAGATATGCTGCGGTGTCAGGTACATGGTGTTTCCCCCTTGTTACACGTTACAGCTTAGTTGCCTTTGGCTTCCTTGCTATTCATTGAGACGCTTTCGAGCGCCTTTCGTGCCTGCTGTTTACGTAATAATTGCCAATGGGCGATCACGCCTTTAGGTGCCCAGATCTGCGGTTCGGAGGCTTCGAAATTGTCCGCCTGTTCGCGTTCGGCCACGTGCAGTTGTGCCAGTTTGAAGGCGTGTTGCAAATCATCCGTTTGGTTGAAAGCTTGTGCGAAAAGGGCATCACCGAAGTAGGTGAAGTCTGCTTCTTCCGAGCAGCCGAACGACACGCGGTCCGCGCGGGAGGCGGTCATGATCAGGGTGCGCTCATCTTTGAGCGCCGGTATGAAGCCGCCGGAGTAACAGGCGGAGATCACGATGACCTTGTCACGGTTTTTCAGTGGTGCGAGCACGGCCGCTAGTTCATCGGCGGGCAGGTCGGCCAGTTCCATGCGCGGTTGGTCGAGCACCAGTTCATGCTCATGGGTGCCATGGCTGGTCATATAAATGAACACCAGGTCTTCCGGCCCGGTGCGTTCGGCCAGGGTTTGCACCGAGCGGCGCAGGCTTTCGCGGGTGGCCAGAGGGCGGTCGGCGATGTGGTCGCGGTGGTTGACCAGGCGCACCTGCCCGCGCGCGCCGAAGCGGGTGGCGAGCAGGTTGCTGACGTAATCGGCTTCGC
Organism: Pseudomonas sp. MF6394; assembly: GCF_002018845.1. Classification (NCBI taxonomy): domain Bacteria; kingdom Pseudomonadati; phylum Pseudomonadota; class Gammaproteobacteria; order Pseudomonadales; family Pseudomonadaceae; genus Pseudomonas; species Pseudomonas sp. MF6394. The sequence goes on along the minus strand of NZ_MVOJ01000030.1, from coordinate 20,721 downwards.
GCAGGAACACGCTTTGTTTGCCGTCACCGGCCAGCACCAGGGTGTACAGCTCCACGGCTGGGGTGGACGCGGGCACGGCTGCCAGGGCGTCATCGAGCAAGCGGCCTTGGGCCAGTATGCCGGTCTCCAGTGGGTCGGGCAGCAGCTTGCCCTCGGCGTCGCGTACGCGCAGGCCATTGACCCAGGTGCCGGACTGCACGGTGCCGTCGGTGAGTACCAGGGTGCCACGGCCTTGATAGTTGTCGCTGTCGAAGCCTCCGATATAGAAACTGCCATCGGTGAGGTTCAGACGCCCTTCACCGGTAAAGCGCCAGTCACTGAACTGGCCGACGTAGTGGCTGCCATCGACCCCGATCAATTCGCCTTTGCCGGTCAGCGCGCCTTCCTTGAACTGGCCGATCCACACATCGCCGTCGGCGTTCTCATAGCGGCCTTTGCCGTTGAGCTGGTTCTGCTTGAATTGGCCGACATAGATATCGCCCTCGGCGCTATTAAAGGTGCCATTGCCTTCCAGTTGGCCATCGACAAAGCGGCCGCTGAACTGGTTGCCGCTGTCGTCATTGCGTTGGCCTTCGCCATTGGGCTTGCCGTGGGCGAACTGGCCCTGGTACTGGCTGCCGTCGGCCAGTTCCAGGCGGCCGAGGCCTGAGTACTGGTCGTCCTGGAATTCGCCGCGATAAGTCATCTGCCCCTCTTTGAGGGTGCCTTCGCCGTTGCGTCGACCGTTCTTGAAGCCGCCCACGTAGCTGCTGCCCGAGGTGGTCAGGCTGCCCTGGCCGTCAAACAGGCCCTGCTTGAATTCGCCTTTATAGACTTCGCCATTGCTGCCGTGCCATTCGCCCTGGCCGTGCCACTGGCCTTTGTCGAATTGGCCGGCGTACCAGCTGCCATTGGGATAGTCCACACGGCCTTGGCCTTGCAGCAAACCGTTGACCACATCGCCACGGTAGCGGCCGCCATCGGGCAGGCGCGCATCGGGCGGCAACAGCGATTCGCCGTCTCCGCAAGCGGTGAGCAACAGGGCAAGGGCAAGGGGAGCGAGTGGGCGCATAGCGGGATCCGGATAATTGAGCGCCGAGTATGCCGTAGCCGGGGTGCCGAACCTAGTGGTCTATGCGCAGGATCCATCACCTGTAGGAGCGGGCTTGCCCGCGAAAAACTCACAGGCGCCGCATTTATTCAGCCAGCACGCGTTATCGATGACGACCTTCGCGAGCAAGCTCGCTCCTACAGTGGGGGTGTGGTGGTTATACGAAGCACAGTGACAGCGACTCGGCGATGTAAGCCGGCTTCTCCTGGCCTTCGATTTCCAGGGTGGCCGTGGCCTTGAACAGCCATTGGCCCGGCTTCTTCTCGGTGACGTCTGTGAGGGTGACGTTCAGGCGCACCTTGGAATTCACTTTCACCGGCTGGATAAAGCGCACGCTGTCCAGGCCGTAGTTGACGGCCATCTTCAAGCCTTCGGGCATGATCAGGATGTCTTCCATCAGCTTGGGCATCAGCGACAGCGACAGGAACCCGTGGGCGATGGTGCTGCCGAACGGGGTTTGCGCGGCCTTGACCGGGTCGACGTGGATGAACTGATGATCGCCGGTGGCTTCTGCGAACAGGTTGATACGCGCCTGGTCGATGGTGAGCCATTCGGAACGTCCCAGTTCCTTGCCGACGTAATCTTTGAGCTGCGCTACGGGTACATAGGGCATTGCGTCTCTCCTTGGTTCATCATTTTTGCCCATCGGTAACGGGCGTTTTTATCGGTTACAGAGAACCAATGTAGATCATCATGGGCAATCAGCCCGGTCAACCCAAGATGCTTTTGGCGAATGCCGGTGCATAGGGCGGGCATGCTTATAATGCGCGCGAGCGTTGAGGGGGAGAGAGCGGGATGCTGTTACGTGGCCTGACCTGGCTGGTGCTGTTTCAATTGATCGGCACCGCGATCAATCATTTGTTGGTGCCGGTGCTGCCGGGGCCGATCATCGGCTTGCTGCTGATGCTGGGCTTTCTGGTCTGGCGCGGTGAAGTCGGCGAGCCCCTGAGCCTGGCGGCCGGCAGCCTGTTGCGTTACCTGCCACTGCTGCTGGTGCCGCCGGCCGTGGGGGTGATGGTGTACGCCAAGGACATCGTGGCGGATTTCTGGGCCATCGTCGGGGCGTTGGTGTTGTCGCTGGTGATCGCCATGGGCTTTGTCGGTGTGCTGATGCAGCAGATGGTCAAGCGCAAGGAGAAGGACCAATGATCCTCGACTGGCAAGGCGCCTGGACGGCGGTCATTCATCACCCGCTGTTCGGTATCGGTATCACCCTGGGCGCCTATCAACTGGTGCTGGCGGGGTTCGAGAAAACCCGCTGGATCTTCCTGCAGCCGGTGCTGGTGTCGATGCTACTGGTGATCGGCGTGCTGCTCACCTGCGGCCTGAGCTACGCCGAATACCGCAAGAGCACCGAGATCATGGGCATCCTGCTGGGGCCTGCGACCGTGGCCCTGGCGGTGCCGCTTTATCTGAACCTGCGACGGATTCGCCAATTGTTCTGGCCGATTTTTACTACGCTGGTGGTAGGCGGGGTATTGGCCACCGGCCTTTGTGTGGCGTTGGGGTGGTGGTTTGGTGCCGAACACAGAGTGCTGATGACCATGGCGCCCAAGTCGGTGACCTCGCCGATTGCCATGCTGGTGGCCGAGCAGATCGGCGGCGTGGCGGCCTTGGCAGCGGTGTTCGTGTTGATCACTGGGGTGGTCGGCGCGATGATCGGCCCAGCGCTCTTGACGCGCCTGGGTGTACGCAGCCCCGAAGCGCGCGGCATGGCTTTGGGCATGACCGCCCACGCCGTCGGTACTTCGGTGGCCCTGCAGGAAAGCGAAGAATGCGGCGCCTTCGCGGCGCTGGCCATGAGTTTGATGGGCGTGGCCACGGCGGTGTTCCTGCCGTTGGCGGTGTCGGTCATTGTTTAAATCAGGTTTTAAGGAAGCCGTTATGAGTCTGGCGCTATTCCCCCTCAACACTGTGCTGTTCCCAGGCTGCACCCTCGACTTGCAGATATTCGAGGCGCGCTACCTGGACATGATCGGCCGTTGCATGAAAAAGGGCGAAGGCTTTGGTGTGGTGTGCATCCTGGATGGCTCAGAGGTGGGCATGGCCCCTGACGGTTATGCGCTTGTCGGCTGTGAAGCGCTGATTCGTGACTTCAAACAGCAGGACAACGGCCTGCTGGGCATTCGCGTCGAAGGGGGGCGTCGTTTCCGCGTGCATGAGACCGACGTACAGAAAGACCAATTGCTGGTGGCCGACGTGCAATGGCTGCAAGAGTTGCCGGACCCGCCACTGGGCGAAGAAGACGCCGACTTACTGGCGTTGCTTGAGGCCCTGGCCGAGCACCCGATGGTGGCTTCGCTGGACATGGGCGGTGACGTCGAAGGCCAGCAAGCCCTGAGCAACCGGTTGGCCTATCTGTTGCCGTTTACCGAGGCCGACAAGATCGACTTGCTGCAACTGGACGACCCACAGCAACGCTTGGATGCGATCCAGATGTTGCTCGATGAACTGCAGGGCGAACTGTTCACCTGAGGTTCGGATTTGCCTGACAGAGCTTTCAGACTTTGCTCGGTCGTCTCCACTGCGTCGCCTGCACTATTTTCCGATCACACAACAATGATCGGAGATAACCATGATTCGGCTGACACCCTCGGAACAAGTCGCGTGGGACGCTTATTTCGTCAGCGTGACCACGCAATTACTCCAGCAGCAAGCCTCGCGGGGCGCGGAGTACATCGCCGAGCGCGCCGCCGAAGTGGCCGATGAGATGCTGCTGGAGCGCCGCGAACGTTGCGTTGAACGGCGCAGCGCCTCCGTGGACTGGATCGGCCCGGCCAAGGGTCAGTAGGCGTACCTGAGCAGGGCGTGGGGCGTGCCGGTAAAGGCGATAAAACCGAGCACGGCTACCACGGCGGGCAGCACCAGCCACCAGGCTTTTTGCGACATGGCTGGCAATGGGCTGCGGTACTCGATTGCCGTCAGGCTGAACGCACACACGGTCATGGCCAGCAACGTGCCGGCCAGGATGTCTGTAGGCCAATGGGCGCCCAGGTAGACCCGCGACAAGGCAATGAATGCCGCCGGAATGCAGCCCAACAGCATCCAGGTCAGGCGCAGCCGCGTGGGTTGGCCGCGACCGGCCAATACCGCGAGCGCCAGGAAGAAGGCAAAGGCACCGGAGGCATGGCCGCTGGGCATGCTGAAGCTGGTCAGCGGGTCGGTGAGGATTTCCGGGCGGCCACGGGCAAAGAACAGCTTGGTGCCGGTGTTGATCACTGCCGCGCCGGCGAGGGTGGCGCCGACAAACACGGCGTGGCGCCATTGCCGCGCTAGCAGCAACAGGCCAGTGAACACCGCGCTGGCGAAAAACATCTTCTTGAACTCGCCCAGTTGGGTGACCCGCACCATCACTTCGTCCAGCCACGGGCTGCGATGTTCCTGCACCAGGGCGCTCAGGCCCTGGTCGAAGTCATTGAGATGGGGGTAGCCGATAAACAGTGCGATCAACAACACCAGGCTGGCGCAACCGATCCACAAGGTGGCGCGCCGATGCCCACGCCAACTGCTGTTCAAACTCAGCCCCAGCAGCACCGCCAGGCACGCCGCGATAATCGCCGCTTCCGGCCAGAAACCTTCCGGCAACGGCAGGCGGAACGCGGCGCCGGCGGCCCAGCCCGGCAGCAGATAGGCCACGGTCCAGCCCGCTGCGGCAATGATGCTCACGGCGGCGAAGCGCGGGAAGGGCATGTCGCACATACCCGCCACCATCGGCAGCATAGGGCGCAATGGTCCGATGAAACGCCCGACCAACAGGCTGGCAATCCCGTACTTGTGGAAGTAGGTTTCTGCGCCGTTCATCCATTCAGGATGCTGGCGCAGGCCGGGCAGGCGCCGGATGTTCTGATGGAAGTGGCGGCCCAGGTAATAGGAAACGCCGTCGCCCAACAAGCCGCCGAGGAAGCCCAGCAGCAGGGTTTCACTCAGCGACAGCGCACCGCTGCCAGCCAGCGCGGCGATTGCAAACAGCAATACCGTGCCTGGCACGATCAACCCGGCAATCGCCAGACACTCCACGCACGCGACAATAAACACCGCCGCTGCCAGCCATTGTGGGTTGAGGGTCAACCAGCCGGTAATGCTATCGAGCCATTGGCCCATACAATCCACTCCATGCATACATATTCAAAAACACTGACGATTCAATTGTAGGAGCGGGCTTGCTCGCGAATGCGGTGTGTCAGACACAGATTCCTGCACTGACACGCCGCATTCGCGAGCAAGCCCGCTCCCACATTGGATCCGCTGCGCTGCGGATATCATCAAATCAAAAAATAATCCCGGCCTTCGACCTGCCCCCGACGCAGCGGGTTCCGCGTGCAATAAGGCGCATAGCCAGCATCGACGAAACGGTACATCAAGTGCTCATCGCGCCCACTGGGGATGCCCAGGCGCGTGGTCTGGATAATCTGCGTGGGCACTTGGCCCACGTCTTCGACATACAGCAGTTCCTGGTCGAAGCGCTTGGCGTCCCACATCGGCACTTTCAGGCCCAGTGCCTTGCACAGCAGCGTCTGGCCCGCACACAGCTTTTGCGAGGGGCGTGGGCTGCCATCGGGGTTGGGGTTGTTCAACAGCATCTGCGCCAGGCTCGCCGCGCCGGAAATGTCATCGACCCAGGGATAGGCCGATTTGATCAACACGGCATTGCCCGGGCCATGGGCGCTGAAGTTCAGCGAATCACCGCCACGGGCGTAGTACATGTAGATATGCCCACCATCCAGAAACAAAGCCTTACGCTTTTCTGTGTAGCCGAGTGAGGCGTGGCTGCCTTTTTCGGCCACGTAATAGGCTTCGGTTTCAATAATTCGCGCCGAAAGCCAGAGATCGCCCACGCGATGGCGAATGACTTTTCCGAGTAGTTCGCGGGCAAGCAGTTGCGCGTCGCGGTCGAAGAAGCTATCGGGCAGGGGGCTGGCGGGGAGCTGGGGCAAAAAATCGGGCATGGCGGTCAAGGGTTGATACGGCTAAATGTGACCGAATCATAACAACTCTCAGCTTAATTACGCCTGAACCTGGGGTTTTTACAGTTCATTTCGACCATCCGCCCCTCACCGCTGTCAGTCGGGCGGCGTCACAGCTATAATCTGCCGCTTTCCTCTTTGCCAAGACTCCCTGACCATGACTGAGTCCGTTCTTGACTACATGACCCGCCTGGGTCGCGCTGCCCGGCAGGCCTCGCGGTTGATCGCCCGTGCGAGCACTGCGCAGAAGAACCGTGCGCTGCTGGCGGCTGCCGATGCTCTGGATGCTTCGCGCTCCGAGCTGACCGCCGCCAACGAGCTGGACCTGGCCAATGGGCGCGCCAATGGCCTGGAGCCAGCCTTGCTGGACCGCCTGGCGCTGACCCCGGCGCGTATCGACGACATGATCGAAGGCCTGCGTCAGGTGGCCAAGCTGCCTGATCCCATCGGTGAAATTCGCGACATGCGTTACCTGCCGTCCGGTATCCAGGTGGGCAAGATGCGCGTGCCCCTGGGCGTGATCGGCATCATCTATGAGTCGCGCCCGAACGTGACCATCGACGCCGCGAGCCTGTGCCTCAAGTCGGGCAACGCCACCATCCTGCGTGGCGGTTCCGAGGCGATCAACTCCAACCGCGCCATCGCCGCCTGCATCCAGCAGGGCCTGGCCGTGGCCGAGTTGCCGGCTGAAGTGGTGCAAGTGGTGGAAACCACCGACCGCGCCGCCGTGGGTGCCTTGATCACCATGCCGGAATTCGTCGACGTGATCGTACCGCGAGGTGGCAAGAGCCTGATCGAGCGCGTCAGCCGCGATGCCAAGGTGCCAGTTATCAAGCACCTGGACGGCGTCTGCCATGTGTTCATCGACATTGCCGCCGACCTCGACAAGGCGATCCGCATTGCCGACAACGCCAAGACCCACCGCTATGCGCCGTGCAACACCATGGAAACCCTGCTGGTGCACGCCGGCATTGCCGAGCGCGTGCTGCCGTCGCTGGCTGCCATCTACCGTGACAAGTCGGTAGAGCTGCGCGGTTGCGAGCGCACCCGGGCGTTGCTGGGCGCGGACGTCATCGAGGCGACCGAGCAGGACTGGTACACCGAGTACACGGCCCCGATCCTGTCGATCCGCATCGTCGACGACCTGGACCAGGCCATCGAACACATCAATACCTATGGCTCCAAGCACACCGACGCCATCGTTTCCGAGCATTTCAGCGATGCCCGGCGTTTCCTCAACGAAGTGGATTCCGCTTCGGTGATGGTCAACGCCTCGACGCGTTTTGCCGACGGCTTCGAGTACGGCTTGGGGGCGGAGATCGGTATTTCCACCGACAAGCTCCACGCACGCGGCCCGGTGGGCCTCGAAGGGCTGACCAGTGAGAAGTACGTGGTGTTTGGCGACGGTCATGTGCGCACTTGATGACTAAACGCATCGGGCTGCTCGGCGGTACTTTCGACCCCGTGCACATCGGCCATTTGCGCAGTGCCCTGGAAGTTGCGGATGCCCTTGCGCTGGATGAGCTGCGCCTGCTGCCCAATTTCCGGCCGCCCCATCGCGACACGCCGCAGGTGGCCGCCGAGCAACGCCTGGAAATGGTGCGTGTTGCCGTAGAAGGTATATCGCCGCTGGTGGTGGACGATCGCGAACTCAAGCGCGATAAACCGTCCTACACTATCGACACCCTGGAGCTGATGCGCGCCGAATTGGCCGCAGATGACCCACTGTTTCTGCTTTTGGGCTGGGACGCATTTTGCGGCCTGCCCTCTTGGCACCGCTGGGAGGAACTCCTCCAGCATTGCCACATCCTGGTTTTGCAACGCCCGGATGCCGACAGCGAACCGCCGGATGCCTTGCGCAACCTGCTGGCCGCGCGGTCGGTAAGTGACCCCTTGGCCCTGACCGGGCCGAACGGGAATATTGCATTCGTCTGGCAGACCCCGCTTGCGGTGTCCGCCACCCAGATCCGTCAACTGCTGGCCAGCGGGAAGTCGGTACGTTTCCTGGTGCCTGACGCGGTCCTGGCCTACATCGATGCGCACGGGCTTTACCGTGCGTCGAACTAAAAAGGCGCGCTTGAACGCACGAACCGTGCAGCAAGCGCCCGAACATACGAGCAAAACGAGTTTTATATGACGAACAAAGACGTAAGCAAAGTTAAGCGCAAAGGCACCTTCAAAAGCGCACCGCTGCCGGTTGAAGCCCATGTTGGCCCGGAACTGGCTGGCGAAGAGCTGGTGAAAGTCGCCGTGGCTGCCCTGGAAGACGTTAAAGCCCAGGACATCCAGGTGCTGGACGTGCGCGACAAGCAGAGCATCACCGACTTCATGATCATCGCCACCGGTACCTCCAACCGCCAGATCGGCGCGATGCTGGACAAGGTTCGTGAAGCCGTCAAAGCCCAGGGCGTCAAGCCACTGGGTGAAGAAGGCAAGGGCGACAGCGACTGGGTGTTGCTGGACATGGACGATGTGATCGTTCACATGATGACCTCCAACGCTCGCCAGTTCTACGACCTGGAGCGTCTGTGGAAAGGCGCCGAGCAGAGCCGTGCTGCCGATGGCAAGCACCACAGCCCGGAAGTGGGCCACGCGCACTTCGACAAGCTCAACAAAGACCAGGAATAAGGAACGGCTGTGCGCCTGCGTCTGATCGCTGTCGGTTCACGCATGCCCAAGTGGGTGGAAGAAGGCTGGCACGAATATGCCAAGCGTCTGCCCGCTGAGCTGTCGCTTGAGCTGGTGGAAATACCGCTCAATACCCGGGGCAAGAACGCCGACGTGGCGCGCTTTATCCGTCAGGAAGGCGAAGCCATGCTGGCCAAGGTCGGCCCCAATGAGCGCATCGTCACCCTTGAAGTGCACGGCAAGCCCTGGAGCACCGAGCAACTGGCGGTGGAACTGGATCGCTGGCGCCTGGATTCGCGCACGGTCAATTTCATGGTCGGCGGCCCCGAAGGGCTGGCGCCGGAAGTCTGTGCGCGAGCCGATCAGCGCTGGTCGCTGTCGGCGCTGACGTTGCCGCACCCGTTGGTAAGGATTCTGATCGGTGAACAGCTGTATCGCGCCTGGACAGTTCTGTCCGGGCACCCTTACCACAAATAGTCTGCGCCGCCCCCGATGACCCAGCCGATCCGCATCAAGGACCACGAGAAAGACGCACGTCTGGTACGCGCGCGGGTGGTGTTCGGTGCTGTTTTGGTGGTGGTGCTGATGTGCGTGCTGATTGCGCGGCTGTATTTCCTCCAGGTGATCCAGTACGACTATCACTCCACGCTGTCGGAAAATAACCGGGTGCATGTGCAACCGATTCCGCCGACCCGTGGGCTGATCTTCGACCGCAATGGCGTAGTGGTTGCCGATAACCGGCCCAGCTTCAGCCTGAGCATGACCCGCGAACGTTCCGGCGACTGGAAGCAGGTGCTTGATGTCATCGTCGAGGTGCTGCAACTGACGCCGGAAGACCGGGTGGTTTTCGAGAAACGCATGCGGCAGGGGCGCCGGCCGTTCGAGCCGGTGCCGATTCTGTTCGAGCTGACCGAAGAGCAGATCGCCCGCATTGCGGTGAACCAGTTCCGCCTGCCAGGTGTGGAAGTGGTGGCGCAGTTGGTGCGGCATTACCCGCAAGGGCCGCACTTTGCCCACTCCGTTGGCTACATGGGGCGGATCAACGAGAAAGAGCTGAAAACCCTCGACCCGATCAACTACAGCGGCACCCACCATATTGGCAAAACCGGCATCGAGCGCTTCTACGAGGCCGAGTTGCATGGCCAGGTAGGTAACGAGGAAGTCGAGACCAATGCGCGTGGCCGCGTATTGCGGGTACTCAAGCGCACCGACCCGGTGCCGGGCAAGGACATTGTCCTGAGCCTGGACATCAAGTTGCAGGAAGCTGCCGAGATGGCCCTGGGCGGTCGGCGGGGTGCCGTAGTGGCGCTGGACCCGAAGACCGGCGAAGTGCTGGCGATGGTCAGCCAGCCCAGCTTCGACCCCAACCCGTTTGTGACCGGCATCAGCTTCAAGGCCTACGCCGAGCTGCGTGATTCCATCGACCGGCCACTGTTCAACCGCGTCTTGCGCGGCCTGTACCCACCGGGCTCGACCATCAAGCCGGCGGTGGCGATTGCCGGCCTGGATGCTGGTGTGGTCACCGCTTCAAGCCGGGTGTACGACCCTGGCTATTACATGCTGCCCAACTATGACCACAAATACCGTAACTGGAACCGCTCCGGTGACGGCTATGTCGACCTGGATACCGCGATCATGCGCTCCAACGACACCTATTTTTACGACCTGGCCCACAAGCTGGGGATTGATCGGCTGTCTGCCTACATGGGTAAGTTCGGCCTCGGTCAGAAAGTCTCCCTGGACATGTTCGAAGAATCCCCCGGCTTGATGCCGTCGCGGGAGTGGAAGCGTGCGACCCGCCGCCAGGCATGGTTCCCCGGCGAAACCCTGATCCTCGGTATCGGCCAGGGCTATATGCAGGCCACACCGCTGCAACTGGCCCAGGCCACGGCGCTGGTGGCGAACAAAGGCGTGTGGAACCGACCGCACCTGGCCAGGACCATCGAAGGCGAAAAGCCGGTGGACGACAATCCGATTCCGGACATCGTGCTGCGTGACCCGTCCGACTGGGCCAAGGTCAACCACGGCATGCAGCAGGTGATGCACGGTGCTCGCGGCACCGCACGCAAGGCGGCAATCGGCGCGCAGTACCGCATTGCCGGCAAGAGTGGTACGGCCCAGGTGGTCGCGATCAAACAGGGCGAAAAGTATGACCGTTCCAAGGTGCAGGAACGCCACCGCGACCACGCCTTGTTTGTCGGCTTTGCCCCGGCGGAAGACCCGAAAATCGTGGTGGCCGTGATGGTCGAGAACGGCGAGTCCGGCTCCGGCGTCGCGGCCCCTGTGGTACGCCAGGTGATGGATGCCTGGCTGCTGGCCGACGATGGCCGGCTCAAGCCCGAGTATGGCGGCCCCCCTTCAAGCCCCGAGGTTACGGCCCGTGAAGAGTAATTTTGACCGCATCCTCTCCAGCGAAGATGTGATGCGTCGCCGTGCGACGTTGCTGCAACGCATGCACATTGATGGCCCCTTGCTGATCCTGCTGCTGACCCTGGCGGCCGGCAGCCTGTTTGTGCTGTATTCGGCCAGCGGCAAGAACTGGGACTTGCTGATCAAGCAGGCGTCCTCGTTTGGCCTGGGCCTGCTGTCGATGGTGGTGATCGCCCAACTGGAGCCGCGCTTCATGGCGCGCTGGGTGCCCTTGGGCTATGTCGCCGGCGTGTTGCTGCTGGTGGTGGTGGACGTCATGGGCCACAACGCCATGGGCGCCACACGCTGGATCAACATCCCCGGGGTGATTCGCTTCCAGCCGTCGGAATTCATGAAGATCCTGATGCCGGCCACCATTGCCTGGTACCTGTCCAAGCGCACCTTGCCGCCGCAGCTCAAGCATGTGGCCATCAGCCTGATCCTGATCGGCGTGCCCTTCGTGCTGATCGTGCGCCAGCCGGATCTGGGCACCTCGTTGCTGATCCTCGCCGGTGGCGCGTTCGTATTGTTCATGGGCGGATTGCGCTGGCGCTGGATCCTCAGCGTGCTGGCCGCCGCCGTGCCCGTGGCCGTGGCCATGTGGTTCTTCTTTATGCACGACTACCAGAAGCAACGGATCCTTACGTTTCTCGACCCGGAGAGCGACCCGTTGGGCACCGGCTGGAACATCATCCAGTCCAAGGCGGCCATTGGTTCCGGCGGGGTATTTGGCAAGGGCTGGTTGCTGGGCACCCAGTCCCACCTGGACTTCTTGCCCGAGAGCCATACTGACTTCATCATCGCGGTGATGGGCGAAGAGTTCGGCCTGGTGGGCATTTGCGCGTTGTTGCTGATCTATCTGCTGTTGATTGGTCGCGGCCTGGTGATCACGGCCCAGGCGCAGACGCTGTTCGGCAAATTGCTCGCCGGCAGCCTGACCATGACGTTTTTTGTTTACGTTTTCGTCAACATCGGTATGGTCAGTGGCCTGCTGCCGGTGGTTGGGGTGCCGTTGCCATTCATTAGCTACGGCGGAACTTCGCTGGTGACATTGCTGTCAGCGTTTGGGGTTTTGATGTCGATTCATACGCATCGCAAGTGGATCGCACAGGTTTGAATAAGGTGAAGATGTCAATGCAAGTAATGCGCGGCTGGGCGACTCGGCATGCGACCTGGATGGGCCTGATTGGGCTGCTGGGGGCAACGCAAGAGGCGCAGGCCGGTGACTACGATGGCTCTCCCCAGGTCGCCGAATTTGTCGGTGAGCTGACCCGCGACTACGGTTTTGCCGGTGAGCAACTGATGGGCGTGTTCCGCGAAGCCCAGAAAAAGCAGGCGATCCTCGACGCCATCTCTCGCCCCGCCGAACGCGTAAAGCAGTGGAAGGACTATCGCCCGATGTTCCTCACTGATGCGCGCATCGCCCGCGGCGTGGACTTCTGGCGCCAGCACGAGGCAGTCCTGGCCCGCGCCGAGCAAGAGTACGGCGTGCCGGCCCAGGTGATCGTCTCGATCATCGGCATCGAAACCTTTTACGGGCGCAACACCGGCAGCTATCGGGTGATCGACGCCTTGTCGACCCTGGGCTTCGATTACCCGCCCCGCGCCGAGTTCTTCCGCAAGGAACTGCGCGAATTCCTGTTGCTGGCCCGCGAAGAGCAGGTCGACCCGCTGAGCCTCAAGGGCTCCTACGCCGGGGCGATGGGCTTGCCGCAGTTCATGCCCAGCAGCTTTCGCGCCTATGCGGTGGATTTCGACGGTGACGGGCACATCAATATCTGGAGCAACCCCGACGATGCCATCGGCAGCGTGGCCAGCTACTTCAAGCGCCACGGTTGGGTTGGCGGCGAGCCGGTGGTTATCCGCGCCGATGTCACGGGCGAGCGCGCCGACGAGGGCCTGACCCAAGGTATCGAACCGGTCAAGACCGTTGGGGAGTTGCGAGCGCTGGGCTGGTCGAGTCAGAATGCGCCACGCGATGACATGCCGGTGACGGCATTCCGCCTGGAAGGCGCAAATGGCCCTGAATACTGGATGGGCCTGAAGAATTTCTACGCAATCACGCGTTATAACCGCAGTGTGATGTACGCCATGGCCGTGCATCAGCTGTCAGATGAGCTGGTTCAAGCACGGGGCAACAAGTAATGCGGGTATCGCCGTTCAAAAAACCGCTCAAGCTGGTGGCGTTCGCCGCGTTGTCCTTGTTGGTAGCCAGTTGTTCCACCACCCCTAACCGTGCGCCGGCCAAGAAAGCGGGCGGTGCGGTGGTCCGCGCCCAGCCGGGCCTGGACATCAACCGCGCGCACAAGGACGGCGCGCCGTGGTGGGATGTGGATGTATCGAAAATCCCGGACGCCACGCCCACCCTGCACACCGGCCCGTACAAGGCCAACCCTTATACCGTGCTGGGCAAGAATTACTTCCCGCTGCAGGAATCCAAGACCTACGTGCAATCGGGCACCGCGTCCTGGTACGGCACCAAGTTCCATGGCCAGAACACCGCCAACGGCGAAGTGTATGACCTGTATGGCATGAGCGCGGCCCACAAGACCCTGCCGCTGCCCAGCTATGTGCGCGTGACCAACCTGGACAACAACCGTACCGTGATCCTGCGGGTCAATGACCGCGGGCCGTTCTATTCGGACCGCATCATTGACTTGTCCTACGCGGCCGCCAAGAAACTCGGTTATGCCGAAACCGGCACCGCACGGGTCAAGGTCGAAGGCATCGACCCGGCGCAGTACTGGGCCCAGCGTGGCAAACCCGCGCCGTTGATGCTCAACGAACCGGCTACCCCGCAACCGCAAGTGACGGCCTCGACCGGCAAGATCGAGCAGTGGACGCCGCCGCCGGCGCAACATGCTCCGGATACTGTCGTCGTGCCGCACGCGGCACCGGGCGCCTCGATGGCGGGCGGGCAATACCTGCAGGTCGGCGCTTTCGCCAACCCGGATGCGGCAGAACTGTTAAGGTCCAAGCTCAGCGGCATGGTCAGCGCGCCGGTCTTCATCAGCTCCATCGTGCGTAACCAGCAAACCTTGCACCGTGTACGCATGGGCCCGATCGGCTCGCCAAGCGAAGTGGCGCAAGTGCAGAACAGCGTGCGCCTGGCCAACCTGGGGCAACCCAGCGTGGTCACCGCAGAATAAGCAGTAACGGTTTGATGGCTCAGGCGCGCCTGCGCGCTTGAACCCTGGTTGTTGGCTCGTTGAACAATAAAAACCCAGGGGCAAGGGGTGAGCGGGCAACCGAACACGTGACAGTCTGGAAGCGGGCTGTCTGAATAGTTTTGCCCGCGAGGGCAAGTTTCCATAAGCAATTTCGAGAGACGGATGAACATCACCACCTTAGCCAAACGTACGTGCCTGCTTATCTCGCTGATCATCACCCCAGCCGCCTGGGCGGTTGAGATGGTGCCGGCCTCCCCGCAACTGGCCGCCAAGTCCTGGGTACTCATGGATGCCGCCAGTGGCAACGTGCTGGTCGAAAACGGCGGTGACGTGCGCCTGCCGCCTGCCAGCCTGACCAAGCTGATGACCGCCTACATCGCGACCCTGGAAATCCGTCGCGGCCAGATCGGCGAAAACGACCCGGTAACCGTCAGCGAAAACGCCTGGCGTACCGGTGGTTCGCGGATGTTCATCAAGGTGGGTTCGCAAGTCACCGTGAGCGACCTGCTGCACGGCATCATCATCCAGTCCGGTAACGACGCCAGCGTCGCCCTGGCCGAGCACATCGCCGGCAGCGAAGACGCCTTCGCCGACATGATGAACAAAACCGCCGGCGAGCTGGGCATGACCAACAGCCACTTCATGAACCCGACTGGCCTGCCAAACCCAGAGCACTATTCGTCGGCTCACGACATGGCGATCCTGGCACGCGCGATCATCCGCGTTGACCCGGTGCACTACGCGATCTACTCCCAGAAGGAGTTCTTCTGGAACAACATCAAGCAGCCTAACCGCAACCTGTTGCTGTGGCGCGACAAGACCGTCGATGGCCTGAAAACCGGCCACACCGACGAAGCCGGCTACTGCATGGTGTCGTCCGCCGTACGTGATGGCCAGCGCCTGATCGCCGTGGTATTCGGCACCAACAGCGAGCAGGCCCGTGCGGCCGAGACGCAAAAACTGCTGACTTACGGCTTCCGCTTCTTCGAAACCCAGACCTTCTACCAGAAGGGTGCTGAGCTGGCGACCGCGCCGGTGTGGAAGGGCGCGACTTCGCAAGTCAAGGCCGGCCTGGCCGACGACCTGACCCTGACCATGCCTAAAGGCCAGCTCAAAAAGCTCGCCGCCAGCATGACCCTGAACCCGCAATTGGTTGCGCCAATCGCCAAGGGTGATGTGATCGGTAAGGTTGAAGTCAAGCTGGACGACAAGGTGGTGCACAGCGCCGACCTGATCGCACTGGACGCTGTCGAGGAAGGTGGTATCTTCCGCCGCGTATGGGATAGCATCCGTCTATTCTTCTACGGCTTGTTCAACTGATTGTGTGCACCTGCAAAGCCCCGCGTTGATCCAACGCGGGGCTTTGCCCGTCGCCACGGCTTAGCGCTTACGAGGCTGTTCTGCCATGACCGATAAAGAAGTAAAAGCGCCAAAAATCGAATTCCCTGTGACGGATTATCCTATCAAGGTAATCAGCGACACCGGTGTGGGCCGCAAAGACACGATTCTTGAGATCGTGCGTAAACATGCGACGATCAACGATAACCGGGTGGATGAGCGCTCCAGCACCACCGGTAAGTACACGACTATCCAGTTGCACATCGTTGCGACCGGTCAAGACCAGCTCTACGACATCAACAGCGAACTGCGGGCCACCGGCTTCGTGCACATGGTGCTGTGATGTCGCAAACCCTGGGCTTTCGCGAGCTCGGCCGGATGGCCTATGAGCCGGTCTGGCATGCCATGCAGCGCTTTACCAATGAGCGCGGCACCTCGGCCCCGGATGAAATCTGGCTGGTGGAACACCCGCCGGTCTTCACCCAGGGCCAGGCCGGCAAGGCCGAGCACTTGCTGCTGCCGGGTGATATTCCGGTGGTGCAGGTCGACCGAGGTGGCCAAGTGACTTACCATGGTCCCGGTCAACTGGTGGCTTACCTGCTGCTGGACGTGCGCAAGCTGGGGTTTGGCGTGCGCGACCTGGTCAGCCGCATGGAGACGTGCTTGATCGAGCTGTTGGCCAGTTACGGCGTGACCGCCGTGGCCAAGCCCGATGCACCGGGTGTGTACGTGGATGGCGCGAAAATCGCCTCCCTGGGGCTGCGCATTCGCCACGGTTGTTCCTTTCATGGCCTGGCCTTGAATGTGGACATGGACCTGGCACCGTTCCGGCGCATCAACCCGTGCGGTTATGCCGGGCTTGCAATGACCCAGTTGAGTGACCATGCAACATCCATTGAATTTGCCGAGGTAAGTGCCCGGCTGCGCGCGCAGCTCGTCAAACACCTCGACTATGCAGAGCAGACGACCCTGACGGGCGGAATCGATTGATATGACTACTGATGTTGTGCAAACCATGATCCCGACGCTGGACATCACTGAGCGTCCAGCCCCGGCCCCGCGTGCCAAGGTGGAAGCCGGCGTCAAGCTGCGCGGCGCCGAGAAGGTTGCACGCATCCCGGTCAAGATCATCCCGACCACCGAGCTGCCGAAAAAACCCGACTGGATTCGCGTGCGCATCCCGGTTTCGCCGGAAGTCGACCGTATCAAGTCGCTGCTGCGCAAACACAAGTTGCACAGCGTATGCGAAGAAGCGTCCTGCCCGAACCTGGGCGAGTGCTTCTCTGGCGGCACTGCCACCTTCATGATCATGGGTGACATCTGCACCCGTCGCTGCCCGTTCTGCGACGTCGGCCACGGCCGTCCGAAGCCGTTGGACGTCAACGAGCCAGAAAGCCTGGCCATCGCCATCGCCGACCTCAAACTCAAGTACGTGGTGATCACCTCGGTGGACCGCGACGACCTGCGTGACGGCGGTGCCCAGCACTTTGCCGACTGCATCCGCGAGATCCGCAAGCTGTCGCCCAACGTGATGCTCGAAACCCTGGTGCCGGACTACCGTGGCCGTATGGACGTCGCCCTGGAAATCACCGCCGCCGAGCCGCCGGATGTCTTCAACCACAACCTGGAAACCGTGCCGCGCCTGTACAAGGCTGCGCGCCCGGGTTCGGACTACCAGTGGTCGCTGACCCTGCTGCAGAAATTCAAGCAGATGATGCCGCACATTCCGACCAAGTCTGGCTTGATGCTGGGCCTGGGTGAGACCGACGAAGAAGTCATCGAAGTCATGAAGCGCATGCGCGAACACGACATCGACATGCTGACCCTGGGCCAGTACCTGCAACCCTCCCGCAGCCACTTGCCGGTGCAGCGCTTCGTGCACCCGGACACCTTCGCCTGGTTCGCCGAGGAAGGCTACAAGATGGGCTTCAAGAACGTGGCCTCGGGCCCGTTGGTGCGGTCTTCGTACCACGCCGATGAGCAGGCCAAGCTGGTCAAGGCGAGCCTGGTTTCGTAAGCCGCCCCCAGCATCAATGTGAAATGCGGGCTTGTGTGGGAGCGGGCTTGCTCGCGAAGGCGCCGTGTCAGTCACCTGATCCATTGACTGACACGGCGCCTTCGCGAGCAAGCCCGCTCCCACATTGGGTTCTGCATTACAGATAGGGAGAACATGGATGACCGCTCTACCGAGTGCCGCCGTACCTGCACTGCGCCCCGAAGGCACCCTCGGCCTGATCGCCCCCGCCGGCCCTGCCGAGTTGGATGTTGAAAAAGCCAGGCAATGGATGCGTGCCCGTGGCTACGACCTGCATATTTTCCCTGGTGTGCACGAACGCGACGGCTACCTGGCCGGTAGCGATGAAGTGCGCCTGCGCGATTTGCATGCGGCCTTCGCCAACCCCGACATCGATGCCATCCTTTGCCTGCGTGGCGGCTATGGCACGCCCCGTTTGCTGGATGCCGTGGACTTCGACCTGCTGCGTGCCAACCCCAAGCCGTTTGTGGGCTACAGCGATATCACCGCCTTGCACCTGGCGATCAACCGCTACGCGGGCTTTGTGACATTCCACGGCCCGATGCTCAATGCCGACCTGCTCGGCGGCAAACAGCCGCCCACCGAGTCCTCGTTGTTCAGCCTGCTGCGTGGCCAACGGGGCGCCGGCAGTGTGCTGCCGCACCCGATGGCCTACCCGCTGACCACCATCGAGCCGGGTGTGGCCTGTGGGCGCTTGCTGGGCGGTAACTTGTCGATGATCGCCGCCGTCATGGGCACGCCGTACGAACTAGACGCCGATGGCATCATCCTGTTTATCGAAGACGTCAACGAACCGCTTTATCGCATCGACCGATTGCTGACTCACCTGCGGTTGGCGGGCAAGCTGGCTCAGGTTGCCGGTGTGCTTGTAGGGGATGTGGCCGGTGTGGATAACCTGGCGCTGGCGCGTCTGTTGAAGCAGACCTTTGCGCCGCTGTGCATTCCAGTGCTGGCGGGCTGGCGCAGTGGGCATTGCGACCCGAACCTGACATTGCCGATGGGTGCCTTGGTGCGCCTGGATGCGGGGGAGCAGCGGGTGGTGCTGGAGCAGGATGTAGTCTTTAAATAATGGGCGCCTGTTGGGCCCCTTTCGCGAGCAAGCCCGCTCCCACATTTTGAAATGCATTCCAAGTGTGGGAGCTGGCTTGCCTGCGATGGCGGTGGTCGCGGTTTACTGACCCTGCAACGACTCCAGCAACTTCACTGTCGGATACCCATCCGCCGGCCAGCCCAGCGCCTGCTGTGCAGCCCGAATCGCCTTGCGCGTGTTGGCGCCAATGATCCCGTCGGCATTACCCGCGTCATAGCCTTTGGCGCTGAGCGCCGTCTGCAGGTCTATGCGTTGCGAACGGCTCAGCGGCAGCTCATCCTTTGGCCAACTGCCCCGAATCACACCGCCACCGCCAAACCGCTCCGACAGCAGGCCAACCGCCAGTGCGTAGGACGACGAATTGTTGTACTTGAGGATCGCGCGGAAGTTATCCAGCACCAGGAATGCCGGGCCACGGTAGCCGGCCGGCAGCAGCAGGGCGGCGGACAGCTGGTCGACATTCGCCGGCAGGCTCACGCCAGGCGGCAGTTGGATGCCCAGTTGCAGCCATTGCGCCACGGTCTTGCGCACGCCACCATCGGCCAGGCTGTAGTCGAAGCCCGACGGCAGCGGCTGCACTTCAACACCCCACGGCTGGCCTTTTTGCCAGCCGGAGCTTTGCAGGTAGTGCGCGGTGGAGGCGAGGGCATCGCCCGGGCTGTTCCAGATATCGCGGCGACCGTCACCGTCGAAGTCCACGGCGTGGGTGTTGTAGGTGGTCGGGATGAACTGGGTCTGGCCCATCGCCCCAGCCCAGGAACCTTTCATCTGGTCAGCCTGGATATCGCCATGCTGGATGATCTGCAGCGCCGCCAGCAGTTGCGCTTGTGCAAAGGCCGGGCGACGGCCTTCGTAAGCCAGGGTGGCCAGGGAACGGATTACCGAGTTATTGCCCTGGAACTGGCCAAAGTTGCTTTCCATGCCCCACACCGAGACCAGTGCCTGGCGGTCAACGCCATAGCGCTCTTCGATGCGCTGCAGGATATCGGCGTACTTGACCAGCAACGCCTGGCCATTGCGCACGCGCAGCGGCGACAGGGCGCCCTCGATGTATTCCCACACCGGGCGGGAAAACTCTGGCTGGCTGCGGTCGGCACGAATCACCGCCATATCGGGGGTGACGCCGGCAAAGGCGTTATCGAACACCGCGGGCGTAATCCCGGCTTGCAGGGCTTGTGCACGGAAGCCAGCCTGCCACTCGGCAAAGGTCTGGGTGGGTTGGATATCGAGATTGTCCACTGCCAATGGGGCAACCACGGCAGGCGCAATAGCCGGGGCGGTCTGGAGCTTGGGCAGGGGTTGAGCGTCCGCAGCCGTGGGCTTTTCGGCGCAGGCGACGAGCAGAATGAGGCTGGAGGCAGCGATCAATTGGCGTAGGTGCCAACGACGGGAAAGACTAGAGGGCATGCACAGGTCCAGGGATTACCAATCAGGTACAGACCTTATCATGCCAGAGGGGCGCTTGCCTTCAGGCAGCCAGAAAGTAAGAAGCCTCCCAGCTATTAGACTGGAAGGCTTCGCGGCGGTAGCTGCCTTTGCCTTTGCCGGCGCGTTCCTGGCGGCTGCGGAACAAGGGCTGGGCGATGATGGATTTGGCCTTGTTGGGGCCATGCTTGGATGGCTTTTTGCTCATGGTGGGTTCTCTCGCTTGGGGTGGAATGTGGCGGTGCAAATCATCTGCCGAAGTGGGCTGGCTGTAAAGCCCGGCGATAGGTGGGAAATGTCGCAAATAAGGGGTGGGCAGAGTCCATGTGGGGGCTTGCTCCCGCGACGGCCTGACAGCCGGCGCCTATCTCCCTGGCGCCCCAGGATCCCAATGTGGGAGCTGGCTTGCCTGCGAAGGCGGCCTGGCAGTCAACACAGTTGGATGGTGTACATATCCATTGCTGCGGTAACGGCTACTTAGGGTTCCGCCCTGACGGCGGCTCACTTTTGAAAAGCGCAAAAGTAAGCAAAACGCTCTTGCCCCACCACTCGGCACCTCGCTTAGGCTCGGT
>NZ_MVOJ01000029.1:0-93469 GCF_002018845.1 Pseudomonas sp. MF6394 | reverse complement strand
GGCCACCTCATGAACACTACTGGCAGACAGGCACTCTTCAATCAATGATTGCTTGAGCGCTAGGTTGTATTTCGTCATGGAACACTCTCCCGAGGGGGCAGGTGTCCAACATTCGGGGGGCAGTTCACGTCAGGGCGGAACCCTAGGTGGCCGTTACCGCAGGAATGGATATGTACTCGGTATAACGGTGTCGACTGTGAGGCCGTCTTCGCGAGCAAGCCCGCTCCCACAGGTTGATCGCAGGGTGTCAGGGTAGATTGGCATCGGCTGTCAGGCCGTCACGGGAGCAAGCTCCCTCGCCACAGGTCCAGCGTCGCCTCGAAGTTGTGTAGATACCTATGCACTGGACGGCAAGCCTCAAGACAAGATCGCCTTTAGCAGCGCGCCGTCCAGGTGCACGCAGTCCTTGCCATTGCGCTTGGCGCCGTACAGGTTCTTGTCCGCCATCTTGAGCACGGCCGATAACTCGTCGCCCGGCGAAAAACGCGCCATCCCCGCACTGCAGGTGTAATGGTGGGGCGCGGGCACACTGCTGCGGATCGCCTGCAACAAGTCCAGGGCGTAATCACAGGCTACGTCCACATCGTCGCCCTGCAATAACACGCCGAACTCTTCCCCGCCGATCCGCCCGAAGCTGTGGCTGCCTTTGGCGTTTTTCAGGCACAGGGCCATGGCGCGCAGGATTTTGTCCCCGACGTCGTGGCCATACAGGTCGTTTTTTTCTTTGAAACTGTCGATATCCAACATGATGAAGTAGCCGCCCTGCTCCCCGGCCAGCAACTTCTCGAAGCTCTGCATAAAGGCGCGCCGGTTGAGAATGGAGGTCAGGTAGTCGGTCTCGGCCAAGGCGCGAAACTCGCTTTCCACCAGCAATACCGAACGCAGATTCTTCAAGTAGGAGTAACTCAAGATAAACCCGATGGACACCGATGCCGCGCAGAACAGCAGCAAATACACCTCATTGCCAGCCTCTATATCCGCCTGCATGGGCGGCCATAGGATCAGCCAGATCAATAGCGCATCGACCAGATAATCCTGGACACTGATAAACAAGATGGCGCTGCCCACCACCAGGGTCACGGCCAACGGCAAGCCGTAGATACGCAACTCTTCGTTCAAATGAATCAGATACGCGAAGCCGACGGACAACAACACCATATAAATGACCCCCAGCACTCGCCAGAACAGGAAGTTCGCGGTGGTGGCATGTACCCGGCAAACAATCAGCAGGCCGACCGTGATGGCCAACATATAAAGGTCCAACTTCAAGGCCGGAGGAATCAGGAGCATGCCGAACCAGGCAATAATGCCTACCCATTCGGCCTGGGCCACCGCAGGTGACAACAAACTGCGCATTCTGGGCCGCAACTTCAAGTTAGCAGGCATCCTTACGCTCCCATCTCAATAGCATGCAGGCCCATCGCAAATGAAAAGGCCATGAACCGCTTTACCAGGCTGGCAAAGGGTGGCAGAACTTCCAGCCGGGTTTTGGAGTGGGCTTTGAAATAACCCTTTTCAACCCCCTCCTGCACCATACGGATAATGTGGGTCTTGGACACGGAAAGTTGCTTGGCCAAGGCCAGGTAGGAAGACGACCGGAAGGTGGCGCGGTCGTTCTCGGGGGCAAAGGCGTCGTTGTAGATCGCCAGCATCAACAGATGGCCGGCGTCGCGCTTCACCAGCCAATAACATTCGGGCAGCAAGACATCCACCGTCAACTCGGCCGCGAGAATCATGGCAAAACCCTTGAAATAGAGCGCCAGGAACTCGCGGTCATCCAGGTCGCGCATCTGCCGGTACACTTCCCTCTCGGGGTAGAGCAGCGCCAACGACTCAGTGAGGGCGGTGAGCATCAACCGCGCTTCGCGGCAGGCTTCATCCGAGGGCGCATAGACCCTGAAGCGACTGTCTTCGGGGTGCGGCGCAACCTCCATGAAGCCCAGGGCCTGGAACAGCAAAAAGATCGATTCCAGGCTGTTTTTCGAGCAATACTTGCGCGTTACGCACAAGGCTTTAACTTCTGCCAACAACGGCAGCGGTGTGGAAAAGTATTGGCTCAATAATGCGAACGACACCATCAAGCGGCTGTATTTAAGGGCACTCTTGTAGAAAAACGGTCGTCTCGAATAGGGCACGAGCAGCACGTGGTAATGCGCTCTCATGCACGATTCAAAATCCTTATGACGTTCGAGCGCTTGCGCGGTATTACACATAGCCAACTTCAACGAACTGACACGCATGAAAGAGCCCTGATCATCCAACTTGATGCCACTGATCTCAGCTACGAAATCCCTGCAGCCCGGCTCCAAAACAAATCACTTCAATAATCCTGCCATTAATGGCTTTTCGCCTCGAACGCAATGTACAGCGATTGCCGGACAAGACGTCATCAGTACCAAAGTTGTTCCACATCAAACGCCACGGCCGCACACAGTTGCGCGCAACCTTTGGTTAAATTCACTCCGCCTGGCGGTTAGAGGACTAATCGATTCAGCACGCTGCGAACCTTCCCCTCTCGACGGCGTCGTAACAGGGATTGTTGCCAACCGCCCGCCGCGAGGTTCTCGTTTGAAAGCTGCCCTTCTGAAGAAATACCGCCTGATCATCAAGACCATGGGCTATGTGGGCTGGGCGTTGTTCTGGCTGTTGTTGTGGGATGTGGCAGTGACGGTGGACTTCATGCTGTTTCTCACCGCCAAGATCAATTTGCCGCTGATGCCCCTGACCTTGCTGGGCTCAGCACTGGTGGTGCTGATCAGTTTTCGCAACAGCAGCGCCTACAACCGCTGGTGGGAAGCACGCACGTTGTGGGGCGCGATGGTCAACAACTCGCGCAGTTTTGCCCGACAAGTGTTGACCCTGCTCGATGACGCCCCCGGTGAGGTGAACCCGGTGAAGTCGACGCTGTTGCGCCGTCACGTGGCTTACGTCAATTGCCTGGCTGCGCACCTCAAGGGCCAGCCGTGCCCCGAGGAAGTGCGAGCTTTTATCCCCGCCGAAGAATTTGCCCGCAACGGCGCCACCAATAACTTCGCCAATGACATCCTCACCGGCTCGGCCTCGTTGCTGGCGCGCGAATACCAGGCCGGGCGCCTGGACAGTATTCGCCTGGCACGGTTGGAGTCGACCCTGGTGGACCTCTCCAACGCCCAGGGCGGCATGGAGCGGATTGCCAACACGCCACTGCCCTACCCTTACGTGTACTTCCCGCGGCTATTCATTTCGTTGTTCTGCCTGATCGTGCCGGTGGGCCTGGTGGAGTCCCTCGGTTGGTTCACGCCGTTGGCCTCCACGGTCGTGGGCTTCATGCTGCTGGCCATCGAACGCATCGGCACTGACCTGCAAAGCCCGTTCAATTCCAGCGAACACCAGATCCAGATGGAAAGCATCTGCGAGACCATCGAGAAGAACCTGCAGTCGATGCGCCGCGATGCCCTGGTCGGTGACCCGATCGCCTGATTACCCCTGCTCAAGTGCCTGCGCCCTCGGCCGATATACCGAGGGTACGCATGGCCTCGCCTCTCACAAAAACGCCTGCGACACGCAGCACTAATTTTTCTCCCCTTGCCAAAACTATAAATACCCGCGGGTGAAGTCATGAATATCAAGCAGAAGCTGACATGGGCGTTTGCGGCCATCGCGTGCGTGCCGGTCATCCTGGTCGCCATTATCGTGGTGCTGAATCTGCGCGAGGGTGCGCTGGCCAACTTCCTCGACAGCAGCGGCCGCGAGATCCGCCAGATCGACAATGGCATGCAGCAGTTTTTCGACGGCATCAGCCAGAATGTCGACTTCGTCGCCAAGGACCCGCGCGTGATCGCGGCCAAGAACCTCAAAAGCTATGCCGGCGCCGATGCCGCGCAAATCCCGCTTACGCCAACCAATACAGAACTGCTGGCGATTTTCGATCAGTTCGCCAAAAGCCACCCCAGCACCGCCTACCTGTCCCTGGGCCTGAGCGATGGCGGCTACGCCAGTTGGCCGGACGACGCCAAACTGACGCAATACGACCCGCGCACCCGCCCCTGGTACCAGGCCGCCATCGCAGCGCCGGGCAAGACCGTGCGCACAGGCGCCTACTACTGGGCCCCGGACGACGTGGTGCTGATCGGCACCGTGCGCACCGTCGCGGATGCCACGGGCAATATCCTTGGAGTGGTCGGCCTGGACGTATCGCTCAAGCAACTCACCGAGCTGGTGCGCACCATCAAGCTGGGCGACAGCGGCTACCTGATGCTGGTGGAAGCCGACGGCAACGTGCTGGTGGACCCCAGCGATGCCACGCACAACTTCAAGCCCCTGGCGGGCCTGGGCGCGAACTACGCCGAACTGGCCAAGCACGGCGATGGCGTGACCGAGGTGAGCATCGACGGTGTGGCCTACATGGCTAACGTGGTCAGTTCCAAAGACCTGGGCTGGCGCTTTATCGGCCTGATCAAGCGTGACGAAGTGATGGCCGGTGCCACCCGCCTGACGTGGTTGATCGCGGCGATTGCCGCCGTACTGGCCGTGGTGTTCGCCATCGTCGGCGCCAGTTTCGCCCGTGTGATCGTGCGCCCGATTCGCGGGGTGGCCGACGGCCTGCAGGAAATCGCCGAAGGTGAAGGCGACCTCACGCGCCAGCTCAAAGTGCAAGGCAAGGACGAAACCGCCAGCCTGGCCGGCTGGTTCAACCAGTTCCTGAGCATGATCGCGCAACTGGTGCAGCGCATCGGCAACGCCTCCTCAGACCTGCAAACCGCCGCCGCCGACACCAGCGCCGTGGCCAATAATATGAACCAGGCCGCCGGCCGCCAGCGCGAAGCCGTGGAACTGGTGAGCACCGCGTTCAACGAGATGGTTGCCACCGCCAACGAAGTCGCGCGCTCATGCAGCGCCGCCGCCACGAGTGCCGATGAGGGCTATCGCGACGTGCACACCGGCCAGCAGCACATCGGCGAAGCCACCGGCAGCGTGCTCAAGCTCAGCGAAGACCTGCAAAAATCCACACAGACCATGCAGTTGCTCGAGCAAGACAGCCAGAACATCAACACCATCCTCGACACCATCCGTTCGATTGCCGAACAGACCAACCTGCTGGCGCTCAACGCCGCAATCGAAGCCGCCCGCGCTGGCGACCAGGGCCGCGGCTTTGCGGTGGTGGCCGATGAAGTGCGTGCATTGGCGCGTCGCACCGCCGACTCCACCGGCGAAATCGACAGCCTGCTGGGCAACCTCGCCCGCCGCACCCAGGAAGTCACCCAGCAGATGCAAGGCAGCTTGCTGGTGTCCAACACGAGCGTTGCGCGCATCCAGCAGGCCCGCGATAGCTTCGACAAGATCCGTGGTTCGGTGGACTCGATTCGCGACCAGAACACCCAGATCGCCACCGCCGCCGAAGAGCAGCACCAGGTGGCCGAAGAGATCAACCGGCATATCGCGCAGATCCACGCCGACGCGCAGTTGGTGGAAGGCTTTGCGCATTCGGCGCAGACCGGGTCCGGACGGTTGACTGATATTTCCGGCCAGCTCAACGGGCTGGTGGGGCGTTTCAAGTTCTGATGCTGTGGCGAGGGAGCTTGCTCCCTCGCCACAGGGTACGCGTCGCCGGGTCCATCTATGCCGCCTCAGAGGCGGCCCTGGCCATCATCGCAGTACCTGCAACAGTCTATTGCAGGACTCAAATGTACTAACCGGTTACTTATCTTGCTAAAATCGCGTCTTTGCCCTCTCTCACTCGAGTCCATTCGACATGAAACGAGCATCGCGCGCCGCTGGCGTCTCTAGATTCTTACTCCTTGGCCTGGGCGTCGTCATCGCCCTGCTCGGCCTTGCGCTGGCCGTCGGCGGCGCCAAACTGGTCAGCCTGGGAGGCTCTTGGTACTTCCTGCTCGGCGGCGTGGTCATGGCCATTTCCGGGTTGCTGATTGCCCGCTGCAAACCTGCCGGCGCTTGGTTGTTCGCCGCGTTTCTGCTGGCTACCGCCGTGTGGGCAGTGGCCGACGTGGGCCTGGAATACTGGCCGCTGTTCTCGCGACTGTTCATGTTCGCGGTGATCGGCGTGGTGGTCGCGCTGGTGTATCCGTTGCTGGCCGGCAAACCGGCGCGGGGTGCCTATGGCGTCGCCGCCGTGTTGGCGCTGGGCGTGGCGGTGGCCGCGGGCAATATGTTTGTTGCGCACCCAAGCGTTAAGCCCACTGGTGCAGGCCCGGGCATGACCCCGGTGGCTGCAGCCGATGCGCAGAAAGATTGGGCGCACTACGGTAATACCGAAGGTGGCAGCCGTTTCGCCGCGCTGGACCAGATCAACCGCGACAACATCGACAAGCTCAAAGTCGCCTGGACCTACCACACCGGCGACGTGGCCATCAGCGACGGCAACGGTGCCGAAGACCAGCTGACGCCCCTGCAGATTGGCAACAAAGTGTTTATCTGCACCCCGCACAACAACCTGATCGCGTTGGATGCCGACACCGGCAAAGAACTGTGGAAGAACGAAGTCAACGCCAAATCGGCAGTGTGGCAGCGTTGCCGGGGCATGGCGTATTTCGACGCCAGCGCGCCGATTGCCCAGCCGACCCAGCCCAACAGTTCGCCGATCCTGGCCGCCAGCGTGCCTGCCGGTGCACAGTGCCAGCGTCGCCTGTTGACCAACACCATTGATGCGCGCCTGATCGCCGTAGACGCCGACACCGGCAAGTTCTGCGAAGACTTCGGCACCCATGGCCAGGTAGACCTCAAAGCTGGCCTGGGCAATGTGCCGGACAGCTACTACCAACTCTCTTCAGCGCCGCTGATGGCCGGCACCACCGTCGTAGTCGGCGGTCGCGTGGCAGACAACGTGCAGACCGATATGCCCGGTGGCGTGATCCGTGGCTTTGACGTGATCACGGGTCAAATGCGCTGGGCGTTCGACCCAGGCAACCCTGAAGACAAGCAGGCCCCAACGGGCGACGCCACCTACGTGCGCAGCACCCCGAACAGCTGGGCGCCGATGTCTTACGACCCGCTGATGAACACGGTCTTCCTGCCGATGGGCAGCTCGTCCACCGATATCTACGGCGTGGAACGCACCCAGCTCAACCACAAATACGGCGCTTCGGTGCTGGCACTCGACGCCTCCACCGGTGCCGAGAAGTGGGTCTACCAGACAGTCCACAACGACCTCTGGGACTTCGACCTGCCAATGCAGCCAAGCCTGATCGACTTCACCCCGCCAGGCAGCGACAAAGCTGTACCGGCCGTGGTCATCGGCACCAAGGCCGGGCAGATTTACGTGCTCGACCGCGCCACCGGCAAGCCGCTGACAGACGTGCAGGAAGTACCGGTAAAAGCCGCGAACATTCCCAACGAGCCGTATTCCCTCACCCAGCCTAAATCCGTGGGCATGCCGCAGATCGGCGCGCAAACCCTGACCGAATCGGACATGTGGGGCGCCACGCCGTATGACCAGTTGCTGTGCCGCATCGACTTCAAGGGCATGCGCTACGACGGCCTGTACACCGCGCCGGGCACCGATAAATCCCTGAGCTTCCCCGGTTCCCTGGGCGGCATGAACTGGGGCAGCATCTCCACCGACCCGGTGCACGGTTTTATCTTCGTCAACGACATGCGCCTGGGCCTGTGGATCCAGATGATACCGTCGCAGAACAAGGCCCAGGCCTCTTCCGGTGGTGAAGCGCTGAACACCGGCATGGGCGCCGTGCCGCTCAAGGGCACGCCGTACGCGGTGAACAAAAACCGCTTCCTGTCGGTGGCCGGCATTCCGTGCCAGGCGCCGCCATTCGGCACCTTGACCGCCATCGACATGAAGACGCAAAAGGTCGCTTGGCAAGTACCGGTGGGCACCGTTGAAGACACCGGCCCCCTGGGTATCCGCATGCACCTGCCGATCAAGGTTGGCCTGCCGACCCTGGGCGGTACGCTGTCCACCCAAGGCGGCCTGATCTTTATTGCCGGCACCCAGGACTTCTACCTGCGCGCCTTCAACAGCGGCAATGGCGATGAAATCTGGAAAGCCCGCCTGCCCGTCGGCAGCCAGGGTGGCCCGATGACCTACGTGTCGCCCAAAACCGGCAAGCAATACATCGTCGTCACCGCCGGCGGCGCACGCCAGTCCACCGACCGTGGCGACTACGTGATCGCCTACGCCCTGCCGTAACCGCCCTCTGTTCGCGCGGTGCTCCGGCACCGCGCTTTGTGTTTGGAAAGATCCCTCATGACCCCTACTCCTCATACCGCCTGGCGCCTGGCGCTGGGCCTGGCCTTTGCGGCCGCCCTGCCCGTTCAAGCCGACGACACCACCCTGACCGGCGACTGGGGCGGCCTGCGCCGCGAACTCGACGCGCAAGGTGTGCGCTTTACCGGCGACTACAGCGGCGAGACCGCCTACAACGCCCACGGCGGCCAGCACCGTTCGGCGCGCTACTCGCAAAACGTCAAGCTCGGCGTGCAGTTCGACCTGGGCAAGCTTTACGGCTTCACCAACGGCGACCGCATCCAGCTGACCATCAACGACCGACGCGGCAACAGCGCCTCCGAGGACCTGGTGGGCAACCGCCTGCCGATCCAGGAAAACTACGGTGGCCTCTACACGCGCCTCACCGAACTGAGCTACGAGCGCACCCTGTTCACGCCGGCGCTGAACGTCAAGCTCGGCTATATGGCCATGGGCAATGACCTCGGTGGCCTGGACAGCGGCATCCTGTGCAACTTCATGAACGCCGGCTTCTGCGGGCATCCGCTGAACATGTCCGGCGGCAGTGGATGGGCCAACTACCCGAACGCGCACCTCGGTGCCCGGGTGAAATACGACTTTTCGCCCAACTGGCAACTGCGCGTGGCGGCGTTCAATGTCGACCCGTCCAGCAACGGCAACTCCAGCCGTGCCTGGCACCTGGGGCCCAAGCACACCACCGGTACCGTGGTGCCCATCGAGCTTATCTACAAGCATGCGGGCGCACTGCCCGGTGAATACAAGCTCGGGTATTACTACGACAGTTCCGATGTAAAACGCATTGGCAGCAACAAGGACGTCAGCGGACGTGGCGGTCACTACCTCTTGATCGACCAAGCTGTGTGGGCTTCCCCATCATCCCAAGGCCGCAGCCTGCATGCCTTCGGCCAGTACTCTGCCGCCAGCCAAGCGGCTTCGCCGTTCACCAAGTGGTATGGCGCGGGCGTGGTGCTGTACAAGCCGTTCGAAGGTCGCCCGCGCGATACCGTCGCCCTGGGCTATGGCCGTGCGGTACCGAACCCGCGCAGCCGCGATGTGCAGGAGCTGGCAGCGTTCAATGCCGGCACGGCCTACCCCGACTTGGACACGGCTGAACAGTTGATCGAACTCAGTTATGGCTACCAGGCCACGCCTTGGCTGACCTTGCGCCCGGATGTGCAATACATCATCGAGCCGGGAGCGTTTTCCGGGGAGAGCATCGACAATGCGCTGGTGCTGGGCTTGCAGGTCAAAGCGGTGTTCTAGCTCGCGCCCTGCTGATACTGACGCGGCGTACACCCAAATTCGCGGCGAAACACCGTATGCAGGTACTGCGCAGAGGTGAAGCCGCAGCGGGCGGCGATGTCGGCGATGGCCAGGTCCTGGTTCTCCAGGCCCTTGGCGGCGGCCGCGAGTTTGAAGCGCAGGATTTCGTCATGCACGCTGCACCCGCGCACCTTGCGAAAGTGCGCTTCCAACGACGAGCGTGAGACGCCGACATAGGCGGCGACCTGGTCGGTCTTGATCCCCTGGCACGCGTACTGGCGGATAAACAACAACGCCTGCATCACATAAGGGTTACCCAAAGGCTGATGCAGGCTGGAGGCTTGCACGTTGATCGCGTCCGGCGGCACCAGCACCTGCGTACCGGCACAGGCTTTGCCATGCAGCATCTGGTGCAGCAAGGCCGCGGCGGTACGGCCCATGGTCTCGGTGCCCTGGATCACCGAACTCAGCGGCACCCGCGTCAGAGTGCGGGTCAGCGGGTCGTTGTCGATCCCGATCAACGCCACCTCCTCCGGCACCGCAATACCCGCCGTCAGGCAGGCTTGCAACAACTGCCGGGCACGAGCATCGGTGACCGCGATAATACCGATGGGCTTGGGCAGGCTGTGCAGCCAGGCAATCTGCTGCTCCACCGCGCTGTCCCACAACGGCGCACTGGTGCCCAGGCCGCGATACACCTCCAACTGCAAGCCATCGCGCTGCATCAAGCGGCGAAAAGCCTTCTCACGCTCCTGGGCCCACCGATTGGCCTGGGCTTCGGGCAGGCTGAAACAGGCAAACCGCGTCAACCCCGCCTCCACCAGATGCTCGTAGGCCAGCTTCATCAGGGCATGGTTATCGGTGGCCACATAGGGAATGCCCTTGGGGTACTTGCCCACATCCTCATAAGAGCCCCCCACCGCCACCACCGGTATCCGACTCCCAGCCAGCGCCTCGCCGATCAGCGGGTCATCGAAGTCAGCAATGATGCCGTCCCCCTGCCAACGCTCGATACCGCGCAGGCGACAGAGGAAGTCTTCTTCCAGGAACAGATCCCAGGATGCACGGGTGCTGCTCAGGTAATTGCCAATGCCGGCGATGATGCCGCGGTCGTAGATTTTGCTGCCGTTGAAGAGCAAGGCGATACGGTGAACGGGCGGTAGGGTTTTCATTGTTTTTGTCCTTAGGCCGGTAGGGACAGACTAACCCTCACCACTCAAAATCGCACTACGCCTTGGTGATTTTCATAATCAGCCGCCCAGGTGCCATTGCTAGTATCCAGACACCGCTCAGAACAATAAGGAAAAACCCATGCCGTACTTCCCCGGTGTCGAGAAGGTTCGCTTCGAAGGCCCTGCCAGCGCATCCCCCCTCGCCTTTCGCCATTACGACGCCAACAAACTGATCCTCGGCAAGCCCATGCGGGAGCACCTGCGCATGGCGGCCTGTTATTGGCATACCTTTGTGTGGCCGGGGGCGGATATGTTTGGGATGGGGACGTTCAAGCGCCCTTGGCAGCGCAGTGGCGATCCAATGGAGGTGGCCATCGGCAAGGCCGAGGCGGCGTTTGAGTTTTTTTCCAAGCTGGGCATCGACTACTACAGTTTTCATGACACCGACGTAGCGCCGGAAGGCAGCTCGCTCAAGGAGTACCGCAACCACTTTGCGCAGATGATCGACCACCTGGAGCGCCATCAGGAACAGACCGGCATCAAGCTGCTGTGGGGCACTGCCAATTGCTTCAGCAACCCGCGCTTTGCCGCCGGGGCGGCGAGCAACCCAGACCCAGAGGTGTTCGCCTTCGCCGCCGCCCAGGTGTTCAGCGCGATGAATGCCACGCTGCGGCTCAAGGGCGCCAACTATGTGCTGTGGGGTGGCCGTGAGGGTTATGAAACCTTGCTCAACACCGACCTCAAGCGCGAGCGCGAACAGCTCGGGCGTTTTATGCGCATGGTGGTGGAGCACAAGCACAAGATTGGTTTCAAGGGTGACCTGTTGATCGAGCCCAAGCCCCAGGAGCCGACCAAACACCAATACGATTACGACAGCGCCACCGTGTTCGGCTTCCTGCATGAGTACGGCCTGGAACACGAGATCAAAGTGAACATCGAGGCCAACCACGCGACGCTGGCGGGGCACAGTTTTCATCATGAGATCGCCACCGCCGTGTCGCTGGGGATCTTCGGCAGCATCGACGCCAACCGCGGCGACCCGCAGAACGGTTGGGACACCGACCAGTTCCCCAACAGCGTCGAGGAAATGACCCTGGCCACCTACGAAATCCTCAAGGCCGGCGGGTTCAAGAACGGCGGCTATAACTTCGATTCCAAGGTGCGCCGCCAGAGCCTCGACGAGGTGGACCTGTTCCACGGGCATGTCGCCGCCATGGATGTGCTGGCCCTGGCGTTGGAGCGTGCGGCGGCGATGGTGCAGGACGACCGCTTGCAGCAGTTCAAGGACCAGCGCTATGCCGGCTGGCAGCAGCCATTGGGCCAGGCGGTGTTGGCCGGTGAATTCAGCCTGGAGTCATTGGCTGAACATGCCTTTGCCAACGAGCTGAACCCGCAGGCAGTGAGCGGGCGCCAGGAGATGCTTGAAGGCGTGGTGAATCGGTTTATCTATCGGTGACATTTGCACGACAAATCTCTGCACAGAGCGTCGAGTGACGCTCTACAGTTCAACCCGCACCACGCTGTGTCTTTCCAACAACAATAAAAGGACGCACCACCATGAAGTCATTCAAACCTGCCCTGCTCGCCGCAGCCCTGGCGCTGCTCGCCCTGCCGGTGATGGCCGATCCTGCGCACCCGAAAATCGGTTTTTCCATCGACGACCTGCGCCTGGAGCGCTGGTCCCGCGACCGTGATTACTTTGTCGCCGCCGCGGAAAAACTCGACGCCAAGGTGTTCGTGCAGTCTGCCGATGCTAACGAGCAAAAGCAGATTGCCCAGATCGAAAACCTGATCTCCCGGGGCGTCGATGTGATCGTGATTGTGCCGTTCAACGCCACGGTGCTGACCAACGCAGTGGCCGAAGCCAAGAAGGCCGGGATCAAGGTAGTGTCCTATGATCGCCTGATCCTCAATGCCGACATCGACGCCTATATTTCCTTCGATAACGAAAAAGTCGGCGAGATGCAGGCAAGCGGTGTGTTGCAAGCGGCGCCCAAGGGCAATTACTTCCTGCTCGGCGGCGCGCCGACGGACAACAACGCCAAGGTGCTGCGCGAAGGTCAGATGAAGGTGCTGCAACCGGCCATCGACAAAGGTGATATCAAGATCGTCGGCCAGCAATGGGTCAAGGAATGGAACCCTACCGAAGCCTTGAGCATCGTCGAAAACGCCCTGACCCGTAACGACAACAAGATCGACGCTATCGTCGCCTCCAACGACGCCACCGCCGGCGGTGCGATCCAGGCCCTGGCCGCGCAGAAGCTGGCGGGCAAGGTGCCGATCTCCGGCCAGGACGCTGACCTGGCGGCGATCAAGCGCGTGATCGATGGCACCCAGACCATGACCGTGTACAAGCCACTCAAGCTGATCGCCACCGAAGCGGCCAAGCTTTCGGTACAACTGGCGCGCAGTGAAGAACCGACCTACAGCTCGCAGTACGACAACGGCAGCAAGAAAGTCGACACGATACTGCTCACCCCGACGCCGCTGACCAAAGCCAATATCGATGTATTGGAAAAAGACGGTTTCTATACCAAAGAGCAGATCGGTCTGTAGGAGCGGGCTTGCCCGCGAAAAACGTTAACGATAACGCAGCGCTATCAGGCAACCCGTGTCGTCTATGAGTTTTTCGCGAGCAAGCTCGCTCCTACAGTAATGTCGCCAGCCCTTGTGTGAGCAATAGTAATGCCCGACTACCTGCTGCAAATGAACGGCATCGTCAAAAGCTTCGGCGGTGTCAACGCCCTCAACGGCATCGATATCAAGGTCAAACCTGGGGAGTGTGTGGGCCTGTGCGGTGAGAACGGTGCGGGTAAATCCACCTTGATGAAGGTGCTCTCGGCGGTGTACCCGCACGGCACCTGGGAGGGGGAAATCCTCTGGGATGGGCAGCCGCTCAAGGCCCAGTCCATCCGCGAAACCGAGGCTGCCGGGATTGTCATCATTCACCAGGAACTGACCCTGGTGCCCGACCTGTCGGTGGCCGAGAACATCTTCATGGGCCACGAGCTGACCCTGCCCGGTGGGCGCATGAACTACCCGGCGATGCTGCACCGCGCCGAAGCCTTGATGCGTGAACTCAAGGTACCGGACATGAACGTGGCGCTGCCGGTGTCGCAGTATGGCGGCGGCTACCAGCAATTGGTGGAGATCGCCAAGGCGCTGAACAAACAGGCGCGCCTGTTGATTCTTGACGAGCCCTCCTCGGCCCTCACCCGTGGCGAAATCGAGGTGCTGCTGGACATCATCAAGGGCCTCAAAGCCAAGGGCGTGGCCTGCGTGTACATCTCCCACAAGCTCGATGAAGTGGCGGCGGTGTGCGACACCATTGCGGTGATTCGCGACGGCAAGCACATCGCGACCACTGCCATGGCAGACATGGACATCCCGCAGATCATCACGCAGATGGTCGGCCGCGAAATGAGCAACCTCTACCCCACCGAGCCTCATGACGTGGGCGAGGTGATCTTCGAGGCGCGTAACGTCACCTGCTACGACGTCGACAACCCCAAGCGCAAGCGCGTCGACGACATTTCCTTCGTGCTCAGGCGCGGCGAAATCCTCGGCATCGCCGGGTTGGTGGGCGCCGGGCGCACAGAGTTGGTGTCGGCGCTGTTCGGCGCGTACCCCGGCCGCTACAACGCCGAGGTGTGGCTGGAGGGCCAGGTGATCGACACGCGCACGCCGCTCAAGTCGATCCGCGCCGGGCTGTGCATGGTGCCCGAAGACCGCAAGCGCCAAGGCATCATCCCCGACCTGGGCGTGGGCCAGAACATCACCCTGGCGGTGCTCGACACCTACGCGCACATGACCCGCATCGACGCTGAGGCCGAACTGGGCAGCATCGACCAGCAAATCAGCCGCATGCACCTCAAGACCGCCAGCCCGTCGCTGCCGATCACCAGCCTCTCAGGCGGCAACCAGCAAAAGGCTGTGCTGGCGAAAATGCTGATGGCCAAGCCCAAGGTGCTGATCCTCGACGAACCCACGCGCGGGGTGGACGTAGGCGCCAAGTACGAGATCTACAAACTGATGGGCGCACTGGCGGCCGAAGGCGTGTCGATCATCATGGTGTCCTCGGAACTGGCCGAAGTGCTCGGCGTGTCCAACCGCGTGCTGGTGATTGGCGACGGCCAGTTGCGCGGGGACTTCATCAATGACGGGCTCACCCAGGAACAGGTGCTCGCCGCCGCGCTCAGCCATAACAATAATGATCGGAAGACCGCGTAGATGAACCAGGTCAAACACCTATTTATCCGCTACAAAATGCTCGCGCTGGTGATCGCCGTGGCGTTCATCTGGCTGTTTTTCAGTTGGCAGACCGAGGGTGGTTTTCTCACCCCGCGCAACCTCTCCAACCTGCTGCGGCAGATGTCGATCACCGGGATATTGGCGTGCGGCATGGTGTTGGTGATCATCAGCGGCGAGATCGACTTGTCGGTGGGCTCGCTACTCGGATTGCTGGGTGGGCTGGCGGCGATTCTGGATGTGGTCTATCACGTGCCGCTATTGGCCAACCTGAGCCTGGTGGCGCTGTGCGGCTTGATGATCGGCCTGGCCAACGGCTACATGACTGCTTACCTGCGCATCCCCTCGTTCATTGTCGGCCTGGGCGGGATGCTGGCGTTTCGCGGGATTCTGCTGGGGATTACCGGCGGCACCACCATTGCGCCGGTGTCGCCGTCGCTGGTGTTTGTGGGCCAGGGGTATTTGCCCCACAGCGTCGGTATTGGGCTTGGGGTGTTGCTGTTTGCCCTGACGCTGTTCCTCACCTGGAAACAACGGCGCAACCGTGCGCTGCATGGCTTGGCGGCGCACTCACTGCTGCGCGATGCGCTGCGCGTGGTGCTGATTGGCGCGGTGCTCGCAGGCTTTGTCACCACCCTCAACCGCTACGACGGCATCCCCGTGCCGGTGCTGCTGTTGCTGGCGTTGCTGGGGGTGTTCAGCTATGTCACGCACCAGACGGTGTTCGGCCGCCGGGTGTATGCGGTGGGCAGCAATATGGAGGCCACGCGGCTGTCGGGCATCAATGTGCAAGCGGTGAAACTGTGGATTTTCGGCATCATGGGGGTGATGTGTGCGCTGGCCGGCCTGGTGAACACCGCGAGGCTGGCGGCGGGTTCGCCGTCGGCGGGCAACATGGGCGAGCTCGACGCCATCGCCGCGTGCTTTATTGGCGGCACTTCGATGCGCGGTGGGTCGGGCACGGTGTATGGCGCGTTGTTGGGGGCGTTGGTGATTACCAGTTTGGATAACGGCATGTCGATGCTGGATGTGGACAGCTACTGGCAGATGATCGTCAAGGGCAGCATTTTGGTGCTGGCGGTGTGGGTGGATGTGAGTACGCGCTCGGGCAGGCGGTAAGTTATCCGCCAGAGCACCACTGATTACCCTGTGGGAGCTGGCTTGCCTGCGATGGCGGCCTAACAGTCGACATCTATCTGCCTGACACTCCAATGATCCCACTGTGCGGGCTTGCTCGCGAAGGCGGCCTGACAGTCAACACAGTTGGACCGGGTACATATCCGTTATTTAGGTAACGTCCACCTAGGGTTCCGCCCTGACGGCGGCTCACTTTTGAGAAGCGCAAAAGTAAGCAAAACGCTCTTGCCCCACCACTCGGCACCTCGCTTAGGCTCGGTGTGCCCGTAATCCGCCAGTGATTTGGGGGGCCGCCGCCACGCGCCATCCATGGCGCGGGGCGGCTAAACCGGCATCCCTGCCGGTTTACCCCCCAAATCACTGTCGAATTCCGGCCAGCGTGGTTTGACGGGGCGCCTAAGATCAAAAGCAGATCAAGATCAAGATCAAGAGCGGCTCGCTTCGCATCGTGGTTAGCGGCGATCGCAGGCAAGCCACATTGATCGTATTGCACGCGTGGGTTAGTGGCATTTGGTCATGGTTTGTAAAGGGCCAGCAAGGCGTGTCCCTTTAAATTGCAGGACGTTTCCTAGACAATCCTTGCCGCCTTGTGCCTGCTGGAATCGGTGGCTAGTCTGCGGTCCGTCACTGCCAAATCAGTGATCGGGTTTAGTCGCCCGGATTCGAGCAAGCGTTTGGTCCCATAACGTTTTTATGGTGGCTGTGCGCGGGGCGCCTTCGGGTGCGCCGGATGCTCTGGACCGGTCGACTAACCTGCGTACAGCCGCCACCCTACGTTTAGTCGCGAAGCGTGTCGGCTCCATGATCATTCCGGAGCTATACCATGAATAAAGTACTACCTGATCCACCCATCGATCCCGCAAAAGACCGCGCCGCGTTCAACCGCGCCATCGACCATTACCTGCCTACCCAAGGCTTCCACTGTGTCAACGAAGACCTGAGTTTCGAAGACGCCCTGCTCTACACCGCCAGCCTGCTCGACAGTGCCTCTGCCACGGCGCTGGATTGCGGTGAACTGCTGCAAAGCCCTGAACGGGCGAAGATCCTGGCGGTGTGGCATTTGCTGGAAATTGCAAAAACCACCGTAGATCGCTCCATCGAGTGCCTGACCGGCACCAAGGCCACTGCCTAAACGCGCTTAAAACGGTGGGAGGGCACAAGCCTTAGTACCACCTGTAGGAGCGAGCTTGCTCGCGAAAAACGCAAAGGCGCCGCGTTTATTCAGGAAGCACGCGTTATCGTTGACGTTTTTCGCGAGCAAGCTCGCTCCTACGATGGGTGGGGGGACAGCCCTCATAAGCCTCATTTTTCCCTCGGGTTATTGCGGATAAAAACTAAAAGTCCATAATGGACAAATTAGTTTATCCGGAGAACCCAATGTCCACGACGCCCCTCGTTATCGACCAGGCCCAGGCCCGCACCCTGCTGGCTCAAGTCGACGTGCCGTTGATCCTGCGCAAATTGTTTTGCGACCTCGCCGCCGGGCAAGCGGTGCAGCCGGCGCAACAATTGGTGGAGTTTCCCCAGG
This sequence comes from Pseudomonas sp. MF6394, assembly GCF_002018845.1. NCBI lineage: Bacteria > Pseudomonadati > Pseudomonadota > Gammaproteobacteria > Pseudomonadales > Pseudomonadaceae > Pseudomonas > Pseudomonas sp. MF6394. The sequence continues at coordinate 75,924 of NZ_MVOJ01000029.1, read as the reverse complement.
GTGCCGGGGATTTCATCAACTACTTGGGCGTATTGGCCGAAGACGGGGTGTACGGGGTCAAGACTTCGCCCTACATCGTGCGCGAGCAAGGCCCGTTGGTGACGGCCTGGACCCTGTTGATGTCGATGCACAGCGGCCAGCCGTTGCTGTTGTGCGATGCCGCTGAATTGACCACTGCCCGCACCGCCGCCACCACGGCCTTGGCGGTGGATGCGCTGGCCCCGGCGGCGGCGCAACGCCTGGCGATCATCGGCAGCGGCAAGGTCGCCCAGGCGCACCTGCGTTACGTACAGAACCTGCGCGACTGGCAGCAAATCCGCCTGTACTCGCCGAGCCTGGGCAGCGCCAGCGCCGAAACGCGTATGCAGTGGGCCTGCCTGGACCCGCGCCTGACCCTCGCCGCCACCTGCGAGGCCGCCCTGGAAGACGCGGATGTGATCCTGCTGTGCACCTCGTCCGCCGGCCCGGTCATCGACCCGTCACGCTTGAGCAAACCCGCGTTGATCACCTCCATCAGCACCAACGCGCCGCGTGCCCATGAAGTGCCGCCACACTGCCTCAACCAGATGCACGTGTTCTGCGACTACCGCCAGACCACCCCGGATTCGGCCGGTGAGATGCTGATCGCCAGCGAACAGCACGGCTGGGACAAACGCACGATTGTCGGCGACTTGCCCGAATTGTTCAGCGACATGGCCCAACGCCCGGCCTACGATCGTCACGTCTTTTTCCGCTCCATCGGCCTGGGCCTGGAAGACATCGCCCTGGCCAATGCCCTCTACAAACTGTAGGAGCGAGCTTGCTCGCGAAGACCTCACAGGCACTGCGTTTACACAGGATGGGCGCGTTATCGTTAACGTTTTTCGCGAGCAAGCTCGCTCCTACAATGCTTATTTCAGGAGTTCTTCATGAGCCACGCAGACTTCATCATTATCGGCGGCGGCATTGCCGGCGCGTCCACCGGGTTCTGGTTGTCGCAGCACGGCAAGGTGTTGGTGCTGGAGCGTGAAAACCACCCGGCCTATCATTCCACCGGGCGTTCGGCAGCGCTCTATACCGCCGCTTACGGCACCCCGCAGGTACGCGCGCTGACCTTGGCCAGCCGGGCCTTCTTCGACCAGCCACCCGCAGGCTTCTGCGAACACCCACTGCTGACGCCCCGAGGCGAAATGACCGTGGATTTCAACGGCGACCCGGCCGAACTCGACAGCCAGTACCTGAGCGCCAAGGCCACCGTAGAGCAGGTGCAGCGACTGACGGCCGACGAAGCCTGTGCACGCTTGCCGATCCTGCGCCGTGAAAAAGTCCACGGGGCTATCTACGACCCCACCGCTTGCGACATCGACACCGACGCCCTGCACCAAGGCTACTTGCGCGGTATCCGCCGCAACCAGGGCGACGTGCGCACCGACAGCCATGTGCTGGGCTTGAGCCGCGACGCCGACGGCCTGTGGCAGGTGCGCACCCAGGATGCTATCTACACTGCGCCGGTCATCATTAACGCCGCCGGCGCCTGGGCCGACCATATCGGCGGGCTGGCGGGCGCGGCGTCCATCGGCTTGCAGCCCAAGCGCCGCCCGGCCTTTATCTTCGCCGGCCCCGAGGGCATGGACAGCCACGACTGGCCAATGTTGGTGGCCCTCGACGAAGCGTTCTACATGAAACCCGATGCCGGCATGTTCCTCGGCTCGCCGGCCAACGCCGACCCGGTAGAACCCCAGGATGTACAACCCGAAGAGCTGGATATTGCCATGGGCATCTACCAGATCGAGGAAGCCACCACCCTGACTATCCGCCGCCCCACGCGCACCTGGGCGGGCTTGCGCAGTTTTGTGCAGGACGGTGATTTGCTGTCGGGCTTTGACCCGCAAGTACCGGGGCTGTTCTGGGTGGCGGCGCAAGGCGGCTACGGCATCCAGACCTCACCCGCCATGGGCCAGGCAAGCGCCGCCCTGGTGCGCGGCGAACCGCTGCCCGAGGCACTGACGCGGTTCGGCCTGGACGCTGGTATGCTCTCCCCGGTCCGCCTGGAGCCCCATTGATGAACACTGCTGAACAAGACAAGGTCATGCAGAACTTCCGCGCGATTGCCGATGCAATCGCCACGCTGTTCTTTCCCCATGCAGAAGTGGTGCTGCACGACCTGCGCACGCAAACCGTGGATTACATCGCCAATAACCTGTCCAAGCGCAGCCTGGGTGACGACTCATCCCTGGAGGACATGCTCGACGGTGACGTCAGCGAGGTGAATATAGGCCCTTATGAAAAGCTCAACTGGGACGGCCAGAAAATCCGCAGCCTGAGCACCGTGCTGCACGACCACAAAGGGCGCAGGCTGGCCGTGCTGTGCATCAACCTGAATATCTCGATGTTCGAAACGGCCAAGGCGGCGCTGGATATGTTCCTGTCGCCGAGCAAGCTGATTGCTCAGCCGGACGCGCTGTTTCGTGATGACTGGCAGGAGCGTATCAACACCTTCCTGCATGCCTGGCTGCGCGAGCGTCAGTTGAGCCTGAACCTGTTGACCCGCGACCATAAACGCGAACTGGTGCTGGCGTTGCATGCCGAGGGGGCATTCAAGGGCAAGAGCGCCTCCAACTATGTGGCCAATGTGCTGGGCATGGGGCGGGCGACGGTCTACAAGCATTTGAAGGAACTCAAGGGTTGACCCCCTTCTGACCACAACGCTAATCCCCTGTGGGAGCTGTCGAGCCCCAGCGAGGCTGCGAAGGGGCCGGCAAGGTCAACATTTTCATCGCCTGACCCACCGCTTTCGCAGCCTCGCTAAAGCTCGACAGCTCCCACATTGACCGCGTATTTCCTTGGGTCAGTCGCCGTAGATATCGGCCTTGAAGTACTGCTGTGAAATCTTCTGGTATTCGCCGCTGGCGCGAATGCCGTCGATGGCCGCGTTCAGTTCGCTGACCAACTCGCCATTGCCCTTGCGCACCGCAATACCGGCGCCCTCGCCCACGTATTTCGGGTCCTTGAGCTCCGGGCCGACAAAGGCATAACCCTGCCCGCGCGGCATCGACAGGAAGTCGCTCAGGGGGATGGTGTCGGCAAAGATCGCATCCAGGCGCCCCGCTGCCAGGTCCATGTAGATTTCTTCGTTATTGCTGTAGCGCTTGACGTTGATGCCCTTGGGCTCGAACACCTCGGTGGCATAGCGGTCGGTGGTGGTGGCGCGCTGTACGCCGACGTTCTTGCCCTTGAGGCTGGCGTACTGGTCATCCACCACCGCGCCGTCCTTCATCACCAGGCGCGACGAGGTGAAATAGTACTTGTGGGTGAAATCCACCGACTTCTTGCGGTCTTCGTTGATGGTCATGGACGACAACGCCATGTCGATCTTCTTGACCTTGAGGGACGGAATCAGCCCGTCGAACTCGCCTTCGATCCATACACACTTGACCTTCATTTGCGCGCACAGGGCGTTGCCGATGTCGTAGTCGAAACCGACGATCTTGCCGTCGCCGGTTTTGGAGGCGAACGGTGGGTAAGCGGCCTCAATGCCGATACGCAGGGTTTTCTCAGCGGCCAGCAAGTGGCTGGAGGCGAACAGGCTCAGGGCCAGGGCGGGAAGGAGATAGCGTTTCTTCATGAGGGGGTTCTCGCAAGTTGTTGTTGGTTTGGCAAGAGTGAAGAAAAACGTGCAGCGACTATTTTGTACTTATAATTCCATACTGGACTTTTATGTGTTTACCCGTCAACAGGCAAAAAAAATGTGGGAGGGCTTGAGCCCTCCCACATCAGATCCTGCAATGCAGCTTAAACCCTACCTGGACACCGGCATCGCAAACTCCGCACCCTGCTCGATGCTCTCCGACCAGCGTTGCATGATCGACTTCTGCTTGGTGTAGAAGCGCACGCCCTCGGTACCGTAGGCGTGCATGTCACCGAACAGGCTCTTCTTCCACCCCCCAAAACCGTGCCAGGCCATGGGCACCGGGATCGGCACGTTGATACCGACCATGCCCACTTCGATGCGCCGCGCAAACTCACGGGCAATGTTGCCATCGCGGGTGAAGCAGCTGACGCCGTTACCGAACTCGTGGTCGTTGACCAGCTTCACCGCCTCGGCAAAATCGTTCACGCGTACACAGGCCAGCACCGGGCCGAAGATTTCTTCGCGGTAGATGCTCATGTCCTGGGTCACATGGTCGAACAAGGTCGCGCCGAGCCAGAAGCCGTTTTCCAGGCCGGGTTCGGTGGGCACGTAGTCACGGCCATCAAGCAACAACTGCGCGCCGGCGTGTACGCCCTGCTCGATGTAGCCACTGATGCGCTCCAGCGCGGCCCGCGACACGATCGGGCCCATCTCGGCTTTCAAATCGCGACCATCGGTGATGCGCAACGTCTTGGCGCGCTCGGTCAAGGCAGCGATGACTTTGTCACCCACATCACCCACCAGCACCGCCACCGAGATCGCCATGCAGCGCTCGCCCGCACTGCCGTAGGCGGCGCCCATCAGCGCGTCCACGGTGCGTTCGATATCGGCGTCGGGCATCACCACCATATGGTTTTTCGCCCCGCCCAGGCCTTGCACGCGCTTGCCGTTGCGGGCACCGCTCTCGTAGATGTATTGGGCAATCGGCGTGGAGCCGACGAAGCTCACGGCCTTGACGTCCGGGTGTTCGATCAGCGCGTCCACCGACTCTTTATCACCCTGCACCACGTTGAACACGCCCTTGGGCAGGCCGGCTTCACGCAGCAACTCGGCCATAAACAGCGAAGCGCTCGGATCAGTGGGGCTGGGCTTGAGAATAAAGGTGTTACCCGCCGCAATGGCGATGGGGTACATCCACATCGGGACCATCACCGGGAAGTTGAACGGCGTCACGCCGGCGACCACGCCCAGCGGCTGGCGCATCGTCCAGTTGTCCATGCCACGGGAGACCTGGTCAGAGTGTTCGCCCTTGAGCAGGTTGGGAATGCCACAGGCAAATTCGAGGATGTCGATGCCACGGTCGACTTCGCCCTGGGCATCGGTGAAGACCTTGCCGTGCTCTGCAACGATGATGCGCGCCAGGTCGTCCTTGCGTTCGCGCAACAGGTGCAGGTATTCGAACAACACGCGGGCGCGACGGATCGGCGGGGTGTCGGCCCAGCCGGCAAACGCGGCCTGGGCAGCGGCGACGGCTTCGGCCACGGTCTTGCGGCTGGCCAGGGCCACGCGCGCGGTGACTTCACCAGTGGCCGGGTTGTAGACGTCCTGATAACGGTCATCGCGGCTGACGCGCTGGTCGTTGATGTAGTGCTCGATGGTTGCAGTCATGGCAGTCGATCCAGGTGGGTAGCGTTGGGCCACACGATAGGCTTTCGCTTTGTTCCTAACCAGAGCAGAATCCAGAACTTATTGTCCTTATAGGCGAACAATACACCCATGGAAAAGGCTGAGATCGAAGGGCTGTGGACCCACATTCACTGGCTGTCGGTGCTGGAGGAACAAGGCACCTACACCGCCGCCGCCGCGCGCCTGGGGGTGAGCAAGTCAGCGGTGAGCCAGCGCATTTCCGACCTGGAAAAGGCCACCGGCACGCGCCTGGTAACGCGCACCACCCGCAGCGTGCGGCTGACCGATGCGGGGCTGTCATTGACTCGGGAAGTACGCAGCGCCTACGCGCAGATCGCCCGTAGTTTTTCCTCGGTGCGCGACTCGGTCGGGGAAATACGCGGGCTGGTGCGCCTGACCGCTCCCGTGGCCTTCGCCCGGCAACAACTGGTGCCGCACCTGTCCGGCTTTTTGCAGCAGTACCCCCAGGTGCGTATCCAACTGGACGTCTCCGATGCCTTGAGCTCACTGGCCGCCGAAGGTTACGACCTGGCGGTGCGCCACGGCTTCCAGGTGCCCGAAACCCACGTGGCCTGGAAGCTGTGCGACACTACCTCAGTGCTGGTCGCCACCCATGATTACCTGCAACGCCACGGCGAACCTCGCGAGCCGGGCGACCTGTCGGCGCACAACTGCCTGTTTTACCCACGCGGCACCGACCAGCCCGCCTGGACCTTCGAACGCGGCAGCCAACCCCTCGAGCGCCTCACCGTGCCCATCGCCGGCAGCTTTGCCACCAATAACAGCGAAGCCTTGCGCGACGCCGCACTCAACCACCTGGGCATCGCCCTGCTCCCGGACTTCAGCGCCCAGGCGGCGCTGGACGCGGGCAAAGTGGTGCAGGTCTTGAAGGACTGGACACTCAAAGGCGCGTTTGCCGATGAGATCTATCTGATACGGCCCTACTCACCCCATGTGCCCAAATCGGTGAGTGCGTTGGTCAGCTACCTGAAAGACAAGCTCTCGGGTGGGTTCCGCTAGGCTCAAGGATTAAAAATCCACCGTCGCCGACAGCTGCAAGGTACGCGAACCCGACGTACTGCTGATGGACGAACCCACCAGCGCCCTCGATATATATCGCCAAGTACAAGTACAAGTACTGGATTTCATGCGCACCCTGGCGCGCAAACGCGAGGTGATTGTGTTTATCGCACTGCATGACCTGAACCAGGCACTGCGCTTTGCCGACCAGGTACGGGCACCCATCGAGCGCTGCAGCCGCGGGCAGCCGCATATTCTGATTGATGGGATTGTGTGAATAGACCATGCGAAGCATGGGTATCCACGATGCGAAGCGAGCCGCTCTTGATCTTGATCTGCTTTTGATCTCAGGCGCCCCGTTAAACCACGCTGGCCGGAATTCGACAGGGATTTGGGGGGTAAACCGGCAGGGATGCCGGTTTAGCCGCCCCGCGCCATGGATGGCGCGTGGCGGCGGCCCCCCAAATCACTGGCGGATTACGGGCACACCGAGCCCAAGCGAGGTGCCGAGTGGTGGGGCAAGAGCCCTTTTGGTTACTTTTGGGGCTCTTTTCCAAAAGTGACCCGCTGTCAGAGCGGAACCCTAAGCGGCCGTTACCGCAGCAATGGATATGTACACAATCCAACTGTATCGCCTGTCAGGCCGCCTTCGCGAGCAAGCCCGCTCCCACAGTTGGATCGTTGGGTGTCAGGTAGATAGGTGTCGGCTGTCAGGGCGTCATCGCAGGCAAGCCAGCTCCCACATTTTGAATCTTGGGGTGTCAGGTAGATAGGTGTCGGCTGGCGGGCCGTCATCGCAGGCAAGCCAGCTCCCACATTTTGAATCTTGGGGTGTCAGGTAGATAGGTGTCGGCTGGCGGGCCGTCATCGCAGGCAAGCCAGCTCCCACAGAAGATCACGGCACATCAGTCAAAATCTCGGATCAGCCACTGCTTCTATCGCTCAATCCTCGCGAATACTTGCCTGATCCTCCGACTTATCGCCTACCGGGATAGATACCCCTTGCGCCGTGGTCTAGAGTCCAACCATGCGCGCGTGGCCAAGATGAAACCGGTTCTCAACCCCGCCGCCATAACCCGTCGCCCATGAGCGACACCAGGGCATGCCACCGCGCACGTCCCTGATAAGAAAAAGCACCACCAACCGATGATCAGCAGGTGAGCCCGCATGGAATTACGTATCAACCAAAAGGCCTATCAGGTCGATGCCGAAGCCGACACCCCGTTGTTGTGGGTGATCCGCGATAACCTGGGCATGACCGGCACCAAATACGGCTGCGGCCTGGCCCAGTGCGGCGCCTGTTCGGTGCTGGTGGACGGCAACGTGGTGCGCGCCTGCGTAACGCCCGTGGCCGGGGTGGTCGGTCGTGAGATCACCACCATCGAGGCCGTGGAGGCCGATGAGGTGGGCAAGCGTGTCGTTGCAGCCTGGGTCGAACACCAAGTGGCGCAATGCGGCTACTGCCAGTCCGGGCAGGTGATGGCAGCCACCGCGCTGCTCAAGCACACCCCCGCGCCGACCAAGGCGCAGATCGACGCGGCGATGGTCAACCTCTGCCGTTGCGGCACCTACAACGCCATCCATGCCGCCATGGACGCCTTGGCCGCCGGGAAGGAAACCGCCTGATGAATACTAACGAGATCATTCCCGGCGTTACCCTGGGCGAACCGGTCAACCTGTCCCGCCGCCGCTTCCTGGCCAGCACCGCCGTGGGCGCGCTGGTGATCGGTTTCGGCTTGCCGCTGGGCACCTCCCGTGTGCAAGCCGCGACCGCTGCCGCGGCTGAACGCGGTACTCAAGTGCCCGCCTTCCTGGAGATTCGTCCCGACGGCAGCGTGCGCTTGCTCAGCCCCTTCATGGAAGGCGGCCAAGGCACCCACACCGCCATGGCGCAGATCGTCGGTGAAGAATTGGATGCCGACCCGGCCACGTTCATCGTCGAAGCGGCCCCGCCCGGCGAAGCCTATGTGGTGATGGAAAATGGCATGCGCATCACCGGCGGCAGTATGTCGGTGCGCATGAGCTACCCGACCATGCGCCGCCTCGGCGCCCTCGCCCGTGCGATGCTGATGCAAGCCGGCGCCGAGCAACTGCGTGTACCGCTCAGCGAGTTGACCACCCAACCCGGTCGCGTGGTGCACGCTGCTTCCGGTCGCTCCCTGGGCTACGGTGAATTGGCAGGTGCCGCCCTGGATATGCCGGTGCCCGACCCGGCCAGCATCACCCTGCGCGACCCGAGCCAGTTCCGCTGGATCGGCAAGCCGGTCAAGCGCCTGGATGCCTATGACAAATCCACCGGCAAGGCGCAGTACACCATCGACCTGAAAATCGACGGCATGCTCCACGCAGCGGTCCAACACGCGCCGCGTTTGGGCATGACCGTGGGCAGCCTGCGCAACCAGGCGCAGGTGCAGGCCATGCAAGGCGTGCACTCGGTTCACACCCTGCCCGGCGCCGTAGCCGTGGTAGCTGAACGTTGGTGGCATGCCAAGCGGGCCGTCGAAGCTATCCAGGTCGAATGGCTTGAAGCCGCGGCCGACTCCGCCGTGCGGGCGATGCCGGCGGATTTTTCCAGCGACAAGTACCGCGACTTCCTCGCCGCCCAGCAAGGTCCGGCCCGCGATGACGAGAACGAAGGCGATGTGGCCGGCGCACTGGCCAGCGCCAAGACCCGTGTCGAAGCCACCTACCACAACCAGTACCTCAACCATGCCCAGTTGGAGCCGCCTTCAGCCCTGGCACGCTTTAACCCGGACGGTACGCTGGAGGTGTGGCTGCCTAACCAGGCGCCGGATATGTTCCGTGCCGACATCGCCAAACGCACCGGCCTGAGCACTGAGCAAATCACCCTGCACTCACCGCTGCTGGGCGGTTTTTTCGGCCGGCATTTCCTGTATGACTCCGCCAACCCTTACCCGCAGGCCATCGCGCTGGCCAAGGCGGTGGGCCGGCCGATCAAGCTGATCTGGAGCCGTGAAGAAGAGTTCGTGCGCGATGTATTGCGCCCGGTCGCCGTGGTCAAGTTCCGCGCCGCACTGGATGACAAAGGCCTGCCTGTGGCCATCGAAGCGGTGAGCGCCACCGAAGGCCCCACCGAAGCCATCGCTGGCAAACAGGGCGACGCCATCGACCCTACCGCCCTGGAAGGCTTGTCGGGCAAGAGCTACGCGATCCCCAACAAACGCATCGCGCAGATCTACGTCAAAGGCCCGGCCATGCTCGGTTACTGGCGTTCGGTGGGCAACTCGCTCAATGACTTTTTCTACGAAGCGTTCCTGGACGAACTGGCCGACAAAGGCGGCCATGACCCCTATGAACTGCGCCTGCATCTGCTGCGCGACAACCCGCGCCTGACCACCCTGCTGCAGGCGGCCGCCGAGCTGTCTGGCGGTTGGAAGCGTGGGCCTTACACCGCCGAAGACGGCACCCGCCGTGCACGCGGCGTAGCCATGGCTTCGCCATTTGGCTCCCATGCAGCAGTGGTGGCCGAGGTGTCGATCGAGAACGGCCAGGTCAAGGTTCATCACATCTGGCAAGCGATTGACCCGGGCAGCATCGTCAACCCGGCGATTGTGGAAGCGCAGGTCAACGGTGCCGTGGCCTTGGGCCTGTCGCAAACCCTGTTGGAGGAAGCGGTGTACGTGGATGGCAAGCCACGGGCGCGCAACTACGACCTTTATCCGGTGCTGCCGCCTTCGCGTATGGCGCAGGTCCACGTGAAGATCGTAGAGAGCGGCGAAAAGATGGGTGGCATCGGCGAACCGCCGTTGCCAGCTGTGGCCCCCGCCGTGGCGAATGCCGTGGCGCAATTGACCGGCCAACGCATCCGTAGTCTGCCTTTGAGCCGTTACACCTTCAGCTAACCGACAGGGAATGCCCATGAATAACCGCCGATTCGCAAGAACCGCAGGGTGGCTGGTGCTGCCCTGCGTGGTCGCCGCTGGCGTGCTGGCCTGGTACGTCACACGCCAGCCCGCCTCGCCTTTTGAACAACAGCAAAGCACAAGTTTCGACCCCGCCTTGGTCAGCCGCGGTGAATACGTCGCCCGCGTAAGTGACTGCGTGGCCTGCCACAGCCTGCCAGGCAAGACGCCCTTCGCCGGCGGCCTGGAAATGGCCACGCCGCTGGGAGCGATCCATGCCACCAACATCACCCCCGACCGCGAGCATGGCATCGGCACCTATAGCCTGGCCGACTTCGACCGCGCGGTACGCCACGGCGTGGCGCCGGGTGGGCGACGGCTCTACCCGGCCATGCCCTACCCGTCTTACGTCAAACTCAGCGATGACGACATCCAGGCGCTGTACGCATTTTTCATGAAAGGCGTGCAACCGGCCAATGAGCCCAACCTGCCCAGCGGCATTCCCTGGCCGCTCAACCTGCGTTGGCCCATCGCCCTGTGGAACGGCGTGTTTGCACCCACCGCGACCTACGCCGCCAAGCCCGGCCAGGACGCGCTGTGGAACCGTGGCGCGTATATCGTGCAAGGCCCTGGCCACTGCGGCAGTTGCCACACGCCACGCGGGCTAGCGTTCAACGAGAAAGCCCTGGACGAATCCGGCGCGCCATTCCTGGCCGGTGCCCTGCTCGACGGCTGGTACGCCCCCAGCCTGCGCCAGGACCACAACACCGGCCTGGGCCGCTGGAGTGAGGAACAGATCGTGCAGTTCCTCAAGACCGGTCGCAACCAGCATGCCGTGGTCTATGGCTCCATGACCGAAGCCTTCAACAACTCCACGCAGTTCATGCAGGATGATGACCTGGCCGCGATCGCTCGCTATCTGAAGTCACTGCCCGGCGACCCACAGCGTGACGGCAACCCCTGGCAGTATCAGGCAGTCACGGCGCGCTCGGATGCCCCCGGCGCCCACACCTACGCCACCCGCTGTGCCTCCTGCCACGGCCTCGACGGCAAAGGCCAACCCGACTGGATGCCACCCCTGGCAGGCGCCACCTCGGCCCTGGCCACGGAAAATGCTTCGGCGATCAACATCACCCTCAACGGCTCGCAACGTGTGGTCACCGCCGGGATGCCGGACGCCTACCGCATGCCAGCATTTCGTGAGCAATTGTCCGACCAGGAAATCGCCGACGTGTTGAGCTACGTGCGTGGTACCTGGGGCAATCACGGCGGCGCGGTCGATGCGAAGGCCGTTAGCAAGTTGCGCGGGCATACGGACCCTGCGAGCAGTAGCCCGATTATTTTGCATATGCGCTGAGGACCAGGCGGTGCAGCGCTTGTGGCCGTTGATAGGCCCAAGGGGTGCACTGCCTCTGAGCACAGGCAGCGAAACGACTGGTATTTCCGAAATGGAGCATATAGCCAAATAGTTTTCTGCCCCACTGGCGAGCAATCGGTACCGCGACTAACCTCCCCTCAGTATCAGAAAGGAATCACCCAGCAGCCACGGAGGCTACCCCCCGCTAAATATGATCCAACTGCCCACGTTATCGAACGTTATAAATGGATTATCCAAGCTACTCGTTGTTGTAGGTCAGTGCGCGAAAACAGGCTCACTCACTTGACAGTAATCAGTAAATAGGGAGCGAGGCGACCTATTTGATTTCTGCGTCTCCCATTGCCTCTAAGCAGTGCAATTCACGCCCTTAATAAACACGTCTTATCGCCACGCAAAAGGGCGCAGGCGTGCTCATATAAAATTATTGCTTCAGCAGGAGATAACCATGAGACAAGTTCAAAAAATCACCGTCAATAACAAAGGCGGTTACGTGTTTAACTTCAAGGTCCAATGGCTCAAGAGCGACGGCAAGTGGTACACGTCCCAATGGAGTAGCGGTGACTATCCGGTGGCGCAGTCTCGGACCACACCGAATCTGGAAACCATCGGCGTGCCTTCAGACGCGCTGGCCGTCACGGTGTATGGGCATGCACTGGCCGGGTCATCAGGCCAAGGCACGCCGTTTGTGGGGTTTGCCGCAAACGGCCAGATCGCGACCTACGATGCGGTAGGAACAACCCTCATCGGCTTTGCGATTAACTTGATCGAATAAATCAAGTTCTTTACCACGGGGTATCCGGCCCCCACTTTCGTGACTTGCCGTTGGAAGTTGGCGCCGGCTTTCTTTTTTACTCTCAACTCACCTGACGTTAAACACCACGTAACAGGACACCAACATGAAACAAGTCGAACGCATTGGTTGCCTTAACAACGGCATTTTTGTCATGAACTTTTCGATTCAGTGGCTTGATTCGGCCGGCCAATGGCATACCTGCGATTGGAACAGTGGCAACTTCGAAAATGGTGTGTACAGGGTCAGTCCTTCACTTGCATTGCTCGGCATTCCCGCGGATGCAATTGGCGTCACGCCTTATGTGTCCGCCGTCGCAGGCATCCAAAATCAAGGAGAACCTTTAGTTCAGTCGGCCAATAACGGCAGGCTGGCCGCCTATGAAGTCACGGGAACAACCTTGAATTTCAAGGTTCAGCCGCTACCGTGGAAAAACTGGGCTCAGAACATCGTCGACACCCTGGAAATCGATGGTCAATACTACTTCTCCCCAACCCATCTGGCAGCGCTTCAAGACATCGTGTGCCAGGCCGGCGCGGCAGGCGCGACAGTACGCGTATCGGGCCAACGGCACGCGCAACCGGCCTTGGTTGCCGAAGACAATCGCATCGCCCCAGCCCCCCACCGCTGGCTCATCGACCTCGCCTGTTACGCAGACTTGGGCCCGAACGGGGATGAGTCTATTGTGCTGGGCACCGCCCCACATACGATCACCGTGAACACGGGTGTGCGCGAGGATGAGTTGGATGCCTTCCTGACCGCCCATGACCTGATGCTCAAGACCGCGACCGCCGGCGGCTTCTTCAGCCTGGGGGGCATGACCGCTGTCGATGTCCACGGCGCAACCATCCGCGCACCGATTTTTGCCGAAACCGCTTCGGCGTTCACCCTCATGGGGCCGGACGGCCAGGTGCGGACCATTGACGCACAGACGCCAGCAGTCGACGGATGGTCGCCCTTGCAATTTGCACGCGTCTCCCTCGGTGCGTTGGGCGTTGTCACTTCAGTGACTCTGGATGTATTACCCCGCCCATGGGCCACCACGTTGAATGCAGGCAAAGACACCAACGTTGTCTGTGCTGACGAGCCAACCTTCATCGCCCGGTTCAAGGCGCTGCTTACGGACCATGACCGCGTCGAATCCTTTCTCAATCCCTACACCGACAATTTCCTGATCTTGTGGTGGGATGTGGTTGCTTCCCCTGCGACCCAGGTTCCCAACCTGAAGACAAGCGTACCGAATGCCTGTGCCCTGGCGGGAGAGAATGTATTCGGAGCACCCTACCTGATACCGTTTGAGCCCATCATCGAGCCGCCCCTCATCGCCGCCCAGTATGGCAATAACACGACAACGGCGAGTGCAATCATCGACGCTGGGTTCCTTACGATCGAAACGCTTTTTGATCAAGCCGCGGCGGTCTACTCAGACTTGTGGCTAACCAAGGCCTCACGCGTTATTTTCATGTCGTACTTTATCGAGCTCCCGGCTCTGGATGACGAAGGCCTCAGTAAAGCCTGGCAAGGACTCGACGCCGTAAAGGCACGGATCAAGAGTACCAGCGACTTCCTGGTGGTTGCCCCGCTGGAGTTCCGCTTCGTCCGTGGTGGGGACACAGCGTTGGCCGGGACGTACACGCAAACCCCAGACGCTACCTTCGTGAACCTGGATCTTATCGGTTACGTACCCGCTGTGGCGGCGTCTGACTACCCGGATCGCCTCCTGCACTTTTTTGCGGATATTGAACGAGACTGGGTTGCCCTGGGTGGCATGCCGCACACCGGCAAAATGTTCGGTTTTTACAACCCGGCTCAACCCTCGGGAACTTACTCTGAGCCGTTCAACCCGGAATTCCTGAAGGACCTTGCACAGCGCCGCAGCGAGAGAACTGCGGCCTTCAACGCCTTTCGCAAGGCCTGTGATCCAGCGGGTCGATTCCACAACCACTTTGTCGCGACGCTGCTGGGAGACATGCCGTAGCAGGGGTGTTGTGCGCTTGCCTGTGAATTCATCGACTCGGTTTGTCTGATGTACCGAGGTGTTTGCATCGCAGGCAAGCCAGCCCCCACATTCGGGCGATGAGTACCCTTGAGTTAAGCGTCGGCTGTTTGGACGGCTTATTTGCTCTCGTCCGCCTTGCCCTCCTGCATCTGCACTGACGACTGGGTGCCACTGTTGTTGTCTTTGGTGGCGTTATCGGCGTTGTCAAAACAGCCGTGCAGCATGAACGCGCTGCACAGGCCCAGGCACATATAAAGCTTCTTCATGATCGTTCACCTGTTGGCGAGTGAGTGATATCGGCGTGACGAAAGCACGACCCGTCCGCCCATACCCTATCTGTCTGGAACAGAAGCGCTGGCGTTCAAAAAATAGCCCCTTGGCTGACGAATGGGGGCCGCGTGTTATTCAAACGGGATCACCGAGATCTTGCCGTTGCGCTCAAGAATCGCGAAGCGGATCTGCTTGAGCTCGACAAGCCCCTGGGTGGACCGGGCCGCCTCAAGGATGTCGCCCTCGTCCAGGCGCGCATGCTTGAGGCGTTTATGCAGCACCTGGCCTTGCTCGACCAGCACGGTCGGCCCGCCATCAAGCACCCGTGCGAACCAGGCGGAACGCTGCTTGGCCAGCGAGAAACCAATGTCGATGGCAATCAGGGTGGCGATGACCAGCACGGCGTTGGTCATCGAGAAATCCTCGCCCAGCAACGCCTGTTGGGTGGCTTCGCCGATGACCATCAACAGCACCAGGTCAAAGGTGGTGAGTTCGGCCAGCGTGCGCCGGCCGGCAACCTTGAACAGCACCAGCAGCACCAGGTAAATCGCCACAGCCCGCAGTACAGAGTCCATGGTTGACCCTCGCAACAGTGAATGGGAACGACCGATTCATACGGATTAGGTGACCACCGCGCCGCTCAGGTTCATTCTTTCGACTCGCCCCGGCCACCATCTAAAAAGATGATGGTTCCAGCGCAACTGAAGCGTTGAAGTGATCGAAATTTCGGCAGAAACCCAATTGATATAGGGGCGCTTGAAGCGGGTCACACGTCTATATCGACCACGTTGAAGAAGGAAACCCCTGTCATGAACGACTCACAACGCGCCTGGGAATTGGCCATGGTGCTGATTGCCAATGGCCGGATCCCCTTTGACCCCGCCAACCCGAGCGGGTCGGTGAAGATCCTGTCCAAGCATTTGCAAGCGCTGGAAGAAGCACTGCGTGAACAGGCCACAGACGTCGCCACGCATGAGCGCCTGGGCAAGAACAGCAGCCGCAGGCCCTCATTGGTGTGTGCCGACTAGGCGTCAGGCTTTGGTGCGGTTACAGCCGATCCGATTCGGCAACTGGCCCTGCCTGGTTTTCAGCGTGGCCTGCAGCGCTTGCGGCAAGGTGCTCCAGAACGTCAGCCCGGAGCGCTCTTCGATGTGATTTACGGTGACCTGGTAATCACAGAAGTCTGCGCCCTTGGGAGTTTCCTGGTTCATCACGAATGAGGCGTACAGGCCCGTTTCCGGCGAACTGCCGACCACGATGATTTTCCAGTAGCCGCTGGGGATGGTGTGCACTTTATTCGTGCCCGGCAACGAGCCGACAAAATGCTCATACAACGGGCCGGTAGCCACATACACCTGATCGACGCCTGGCTCCTTGCTGAGGTTGCGCTCCTGGTCTTCCAGGCGCGCCCACGGCCCCTGGTTGAGCTCGGCCTTTTGCGGGGTGATGTTCGACAAGTAGTTGAGCGTTTGCCAATCGGCCACCCCGGCCATCGAAGCCAGGTTGGCCTGATGCCCCCGGTCGATTTTGAGCGCGACGTTGGCGCCGTTGTAATCCACCGGGTCCAGGGTTTCCCCGGCTGGAATATCCGGATCGGTACGCCAGTCACGGGAGCGCCCGCTGGCTGCCGTGGCTTTAGTGATCTTGTAGGACACCCAATTGGCAAACTTGGTCGAGCCGTTGTTGTTCAACGTGTAGGCCTGGCGGTTCAACGTCACTGGGCTGCCACCGGTGGGGCAACCAACCGCGCAGTTATCGAACGGCAAGGCTGGCGCAGGGAGGACGGCGGACTGGCGCGAGGGTGTGGTACAGGCGGCCATCAACGGGATCAACGAAAACGCCAGGTACTTGAACGATGTGCTTCCTTGCATGGTGTTACTCCTTGGGATGAATCTCTTGAAAGATCAAAATGGCCTCGGCCGGTGCGCTTCCTGCGCAAGCCGAGATGACCATTGAATCACATAAACATTTCTAAACAACGACCGCAACCAGGCCGACAAACGTACCCCCTTCGCGCCTAGCCTGCGGTGCGCTGCTGGGCATTCTGACCACTCATCTCTGCCGCACAATACTGCACCAATAGTATGATAAGTTCCTCGCAACGCTTATTTCCCAAGGAGCAGTAATGACTACTGTACGAAAAACCATCACCGTTACTGATCAGCAAGACGGTTGGATAAA
Organism: Pseudomonas sp. MF6394; assembly: GCF_002018845.1. NCBI lineage: Bacteria > Pseudomonadati > Pseudomonadota > Gammaproteobacteria > Pseudomonadales > Pseudomonadaceae > Pseudomonas > Pseudomonas sp. MF6394. The sequence goes on along the minus strand of NZ_MVOJ01000029.1, from coordinate 59,127 downwards.
GGCGCAAATCGAAGCGGGTCATTACACCAATGACAGCGAGTACATCCGGGACTTGATTCGTCGCGAACAGGAGCGCAGTGCACAAGTGGAGGCCATTCGTGCTGCTCTGCTTGAGGGTGAAGCCAGCGGTAAACCTCGCCCATTTGACCCTGAAGCGTTTAAACAGAGGATGCTCAATGCCCATGGCTGAATACCGTCTTAGCCCCGCGGCCGAACGCGACCTGGAAGGAATCTGGACTTATACCGCGCAACAGTGGGGTGCAAAGCAGGCAGATCAGTACATCGATATCCTGACCACAACGTTTTCAGACTTGGCAAAACACCCTAAAACAGCTCCGACCTGTGACCACATCCGTGAGGGCTATCGCAGGCGCAGCATCGAGCAGCATATGATTTACCTGCGCATCACTACGTATGGGATTTCAATCATTCGCATCCTGCATGACCGTATGGACGCGTCGTGCAAGCTATGACAGTACAGACTGTTAAACCGGTGGGTGAACGGAGATTAAAATGCCTGACACAAAGCTGCCCCCTGCGGCCCCACGCTGGCTGATCCGCCAAGCCACCCCCGACGATGTGCATGCCTTAGTCGCACTGGATGCCTACGCAACCGAGCATGCCAGCCGTCGTGTGTTTATCTATGACGCCGTGGTTCGCCAGCAATGCCTGGTAGCCGCCGACGCTAACGTGTGCGCCGGCTACCTGGTGCTCACCCACGATTTTTTCAACCATGGGTTTATTGCGCTGGTGGTGGTTTCACCGCTGTACCAGCGCCAGGGCGTCGGCCTTCGTCTGCTGGCAGCGGCCGAAGCGGCCTGCAAAACGCCCAAGCTGTTCGCGTCGACCAATGCCTCCAACGGCGCGTCCCAGGCCCTGCTGACGAAAGCCGGCTTCATTCCCAGCGGGCAGATCGAGAATCTGGACGATAACGACCCTGAACGTGTGTACGTCAAGTTCATTCGCTGACCTTCAGGCAATGCCTTTTGTAGGAGCGAGCTTGCTCGCGAAAAACGCCCAGGCGCCGCACTTCTTCAGGGAGCACGCGTTATCGTTGAGGTTTTTCGCGAGCAAGCTCGCTCCTACAGGAAGCAGAAAGCAGAAAGCCTTCTGCGCGGGCAGGAACCTTTTCTTGAATGGGCAATCTGTGGTTCACCCTTTTGAGCCGATCGAGACCCTGCGCATGCTTGTGAAAAAAGCCGTCCTCTGCCTTGCACTGCTAAGTGCGGGCTTTATCGCAGGCTATGCGGCAAAACCCACGCCGCAGCTGCAAGTCACCGCTGGCCAATTAATGGAGTGCGGGGAACTCATGATCCCGACGCTGGGGATGTGAGTCGGTCCGCGGGATGCACGTTGAACCCATTGCGCCCCGCCGCCTTCGCGCCGTAAAGCGCTGTATCCGCAGCCTCCACCAGACCCAACACCGGCTCCAGCCGAGAGCCCATGCCCGTCGCGATACCGATACTCACACTCACGTGCCCGAAGGGGCTGCCTGGGTGTGTGATGTTCTCCTGCTGCAGACGCGAAAGAATGCGTTGCGCGACCACCGCAGCCCCTGCGCTGTCAGTCGCGGGCAGGATGATCGCCATTTCTTCTCCGCCATAGCGCGCCACCAGGTCCGACGGGCGCCGCACGCACGTTTCCAATAACGTGCTGACCGCCTGCAAGCACGCATCTCCCGCGACGTGACCAAAGGCGTCGTTAAAGCGTTTGAAATGGTCGATATCGATCATCAGCAATGCCAGCGACGTCCCTTCGCGCTGCGCCCGGCGCGCTTCCACGGCCAGCGTTTCATCAAAACAGCGGCGGTTGGCCAGGCCGGTCAGCGCGTCCTTCTTCGCCAAGAGTGCCAACTGCCGATTGGAGTCGAGCAACTGTTGCTGGGCGACACGCAACGCCTCTTCCGCCGCCGTACGCCTGCGGATATCCAGGATCAGAAACCAGCCGATCAGCCCCGTCAGCCCCAACAGCCCCGCCACCACGACCGCTGACAGCGCCGCCTCGATACGCCACGCCGCGAGGGCTTCGTGCTTGCCCAACGCGACGGTGGTGATCAGCGGCAGGGTTTCGCTTTTGCGAAAGGCATAGAGCCGCTCTACCCCGTCCAGGCTGGAGGTATAGGCCGCAGTGCCCACCGGTTGGTCGACCAAGTACTTGGAATAAATAGGCGAGGAGGAAAAGTTGCGGCCCATGTCCTGCTCGCGGAAGGGGTAGCGCACCAGCAACGTGCCGTCGGCGTAGGACAGGCCGATGGCACCCTCCTGGCCTACATCGAGTTTGCCGAATACCCGCAGAAAGTTTTCCACTCCCAGGGTCACAGCGACCACGCCAGCGAAGTTGCCCGCCGCGTCGTTGAAACGGCGGCTGATGGTCACCACCCATTCATGGTTGGCACGGCTCTGAATCGGCGGGCCAATAAAAGGTTCAGCACTCGGATCGTCGCGATGGTGGATGAAATAGGCCCGATCACTGCTATTGGCGCCCTCTGGGATCGCGCGATTGGAAGACAGCAACCACCGGCCCTGATGATCATAAATGGTGATGCCGCTGAGCTGCGGCATCAGCGGCTGCTGGCGGTTGATCAGCGTACTGATTCGCTGGATTTGCACCGGGCCACTGCCTTCGGTTTCCAAACGCTCAACCAGCCCCAGCAACAGCAACGAGCTTTGCCGCACGATGCCTTCGGTATAGGTGTTAAGGGCCTGGGTCAGGTTCAAGCCATGCACGTCCACTTCCGCCAGCGCGCGGTCACGGGAAGACAGGACTTTCCAAATCGTCAACGAAGTCAGGGAACAGCCGATCACCAACAGCAACAGCATCACAAGACGGGTATCACGCTTCACGTCAGCACCTTAAGGAAGTCCGGTTTCCATCCAGCCATCATTCGAACGTCGGTACTCACAGGGGCAACCGGTTCCAGAGTGCCAGCATACAAGCAGTCCGTGCAGGCTGCAGCAACAGAGTGTGCGGCTGAGCGCCGGACAGCGGAGCCAGCGCCTTTAATGAGCACTATCAAACAGGGTATTGAATGCTAAACCAACCGTAAGGTCGCCATTAATTCAATATCAATCGACGCAGAAAAACTTAGACGAAGCGGCACTTCCTGAGCCTACTTGTACAAGTTTCATCTGCCACTCTACCGTTCATCGCCCTTTTTAAAAAATTTCAAAACATCTGCGCACTTGCCCCTATCAGAAAAGATGTCCGTTGCATAAACGGGTAACTAGCGAAACGACATTTCAAAACTGGGAGTATTGTTATGACGACGAGCAATAAAAACCCTGGAAACTTTGCCAATGATCGCGAAAAAGCATCACAGGCGGGAAAGAAAGGTGGGCAGGCCTCTGGCGGCAACTTCGCCAACGACCGCGAGAAAGCCTCGGAAGCCGGGCGTAAAGGCGGCCAGAACAGTCATGGTGGTGGACGTAAGTCCTGACCACACGGGCACTACCGCTGTTCCGTTCGTTAACAAAGGGCATTCATCATGCGTGCGTCCATTGATAATCAGCGCGGCGAGCCAGCTCGCAGGCCGATTGTAGAAGTGCAAACTAAAGCAAGGACTGGCCTGCGTTCTAATACATCTGCGTGTTACGAACATCAGCAACTTGTTGAACACGCCGAAGCAACGATAAGTGCATCTAAAACGCCACCCTTGTGTGAAAGGCACTTATAACCGCGCAGCTTGACGCACGCGACTAAGTGCACGTTTGCAGCACAATCGAAGTGAACGTTACATTAACGACATAACGACGAGGTAACTGAACATGACTACTCAAGACAAGCAAGGCCAAATGAGCGTCAGCGAAGCCGGTAAAAAAGGCGGCGAAGCCACTTCTGCGTCCCATGACAAAGAGTTCTACCAGGAGATCGGCAGCAAAGGCGGCCAAAACAGTGGCGGGAACTTCAAGAATGATCCCGAGCGCGCCGCTGAAGCCGGCAGCAAAGGCGGCCAGAACAGTGGCGGCAATTTTGCCAACGACCGTGAAAAAGCTTCCGAAGCCGGGCGTAAAGGTGGCGAACACAGCCACGGCGGCGGACGCAAAAGCTGATGTGCTTGATGCAGGGGAGCCGTGCTCCCCTGCTTTCATTGATGAGGGACACCATGCCTTTACACATTATCAACTTCACCGCACCGGTCACCGCTTCTACGTGCAGCCAACTGATTGAAAAAGCTTCGTTGGCCGTACAACAAGATGCCCAAGGCCTGGTATTGAATATCGCCACCATGGGTGGTGAATGCAGCTACGGCTTTACGATGTACAACTTTTTATTGTCCCTGCCGATCCCGGTGCATACCCATAACCTCGGCACCGTGGAATCCATGGGCAATATCATCTTCCTGGCCGGTGAGCGCAGGACCGCCTGCAAACACAGTAAATTCCTGTTCCACCCCTTCCACTGGCATGTGCAAGGCGCGGTTGACCACTCACGTATGTCCGAATACGCGATGAGCCTCGATTACGACTTGCAGTTGTACGCACGCATCGTGGCCGAGCGCACCGCCGATGCCGTCGAAAAACTGGAGACCGAAAAGTACCTGATCGCCGCGCCACGCATTCTAGACCCGCAACAAGCGCTGACCGCCGGCTTGATCCATGGGATCGAACTTCCGGTAATCAAGGCGGAATTCGTGAGCAGCTTCATTCATTCCTAGAGCTTATCAAGCAAAAAATTGCACAAAAAGTACGCAGCGGAACGGCAAGAACCTGAACCACGAACCGAGCGGGCGCACGCGCCCGCAACTACCCAGCTATCACCACAAAATACTGGCAATAAAACATCAACTAAGCGCTTGTTTGAATTCTTCCTTTTTAGCAGTTGAAAACGCCCACTTCTTAATTGAGAGTGGCCGTTCCATTCAGGGAGGAATCGATGTGACGCATCTACAAGCGAACCGACGTTGCCTGCACTGCAAACAACCTTACGAGTCACCGCTGGATGACCCGGACTACCTGATGTCGTCAGCGTCAGACATGCTGTGCCCGGCGTGCAAGCAACAGTATGCAGCTGACATCATGAAAGCGGCGCTGCAACGCAGCGTGCAAAAGTTGTGCATGTTGCAGGCGCGACGCAAAAAACAGTAGGCACTTGCCTCGCTCCTAACGCTACCCGAATGCACATCATCTATCAAAAACACATTCATTCGGGTGGCGGTGGTACATAAGGTTTCGCAATAAAGGGAATACTGCCAGACGGACGCCACCTTACATTCTCAAGACCGTAGCGTTCGGCCAGCGGCTTACTGATGCGCTTGATCTTTTCATTACGCGATCTAGGAATAATGCCTATACCTGCATCGCAACAGGCCCAATGCCAGGCCTCTGCATTATTCATTACCTCCGCTCTTATAATGAAAGACTTAGGCTCGTGGTGGTATTCGTATTCGATGACATATAAAGAATTTTTCATAACCTCTCCTTCTGATTTTTTGTTATTTGCTCAGAACGAAGGTTCAGAATTTTTAATGTTTGAGTGACGACAAACATGCACTTGCCGTTGCACTACCGTTCGTCGGCCTCGCATAAAAAAAATAAAACGGTTCATGCATCTTTTGCTTCTTAATAGTGAGTCTGCTCACTCCAGGCTCTTGGTAAAAACTCCTGTCTTGCCCGCACTCCGTGCGGGCTTTTTTTGCCGCGGCGCTACACCCTGTGGCGAGGGAGCTTGCTCCCGCGAAGTAGCGACCGACAGTAACCACGATGCGAAGCGAGCCGCTCTTGATCTTGCTCTTGATCTGCTTTTGATCTGAAGCGCCCCGTTAAACCACGCTGGCCGAACGCAGGCTTGAATTCGTGGGTAACCCGGCAGGACGCCGGGTTAGCCGCCCCGCGCCATGGATGGCGCGTGGCGGCGGCCCACGGATTCAAGCCTGTGTTCGGGCACACCGAGCCCAAGCGAGGTGCCGAGTGGTGGGGCAAGAGCCCTTTGGTTACTTTGGGGCTCTTTTCCAAAGTGACCCGCCGTCAGGCGGAACCCTAAGTAGCCGTTACCGCAGCAATGGATATGTACACAATCCAACTGTGTTGACTGTTAGGCCGTCATCGCAGGCAAGCCAGCTCCCACCTATAGATTGCGGGCGTCAGGTAGATAGGCGTCGGCTGTAAGGCCGCCTTCGCGAGCAAGCCCGCTCCCACATTTGGATCGCGGGGCGCCAGGTGCAGAGGCGTCGGCTGGCAAGCCAGCCCCCACATTGGCAGCGCGGGGCGTCAGGTAGGTCTCGACTGCCGCCGCGCCACTCAATCGTCGTCGTGCAAGTGAGCATCAGCACAGGGCAGTCGACCGGACTCCCCCCCGGCAATCCGTTCCGCCTGATCAATGCCGCGTTTGAGCGCGTCGCGCACCGTCCATTCGGCACCCGGCAATTGCTTGGTACGTTCAACCACGCATTGCCCCGTCGCGGTGTAGACGCACAGCAGCACTTCAATATCGCTATCTTCCCGCTCCCGGGCCCTGACTTCGATATGGCAGCCGTTTTCAACCTCCTGGGTAAAGCACTCTTCGTCTAGTGCCTTGGCGGCCCAGGCCTCATAGGTTTTGCCACGCATGAACATAGCTCTTCTCCAAAACCGTTAGTGGGGTTCGCCATCAACTAACGACTGAACTTCTTAACCAGAATTCAGACTTTTTCCAAGGCCACCTCCATCATGCACCGATAAAAACCCTTTACCGCTTCGCCTGTTAAACCGTTCGTCAGGCGAGGAAACAAATTGTTAAACCAACCCACAGGACTTTATTCAAAATGTTCGGGAGCGCGGTGAAAAGCGCCCTGCAGAGCGGCAGCAAAAGCCAATAGAACCGGACAGTAGAAGCACTTTATCTACTGACGGCATCTTATTGCCGAATGTTTATCACCTGACGGCCCTTGGTGTTAATAAGCGCTTCGCTTAGTTAACACTTGAGCACTGATTCGGCACAGCAAAACGCAAGTTTCCAACACAGGAGCAAGGCATGAAACGAGCGATGGGTTATTGCCTAGTCACTATCACCAGCCTCTTCTTACTCACCAGTTGCAACCTGGTGGTCTTCAACCCCAAGGGGCAAGTAGCAACCGATGAGCGCGACCTGATTATTCTCGCTACGGGCCTGATGCTGCTGGTGGTCGTTCCGGTGATTGTGATGATGTTTGTCTTCGCCTACCGCTACCGCGCCACCAATAAAAAAGCCCGCTACTCCCCCCGCTGGGCCAGCTCGCACAAAATCGAGGCGGTGGTATGGGGCGTTCCCCTGCTGATCATCATCGTCCTGGGGTGGGTGACCTGGAAGACCACCCACGCACTCGATCCCTATCGCCCGCTGGAGTCAGACACTGCGCCCATCAACGTGCAGGTGGTGGCCACCGACTGGAAATGGCTGTTTATCTACCCTGACCTGGGCATCGCCAGCGTCAACGAGCTGGCCCTGCCGGTGCACACGCCGGTGAGTTTCACCGTCACCTCCGACGCGGCCATGACCTCGTTTTTTATTCCGGCCCTCGGCGGGCAGATCTACGCCATGGCCGGCATGCAGACCAAGTTGCACCTGATCGCCAACGAAACCGGTGAGTTCAGAGGGATTGCCGCCAACTACAACGGCCCCGGTTTTTCCGACATGCATTTCACCACGCTGTCCCTGAGCACTGCCGACTTTCAAACCTGGGTGACAAAGGTCAAGGGCGCGGCCACGCCTCTGGACCACAGCACTTACGCGCAATTGGCCAAGCCCACCCTCAAGCACCCGGTGACCTATTACTCGGCGGTACAGGAGCGCTTGTTCCTGGACATCGTCGATAAATACGAGGGCATGAACAAGGCCAATAAACCCCGGCGCTCGCCCTTGAGCGACGCGGCACAACGCACCGATCAACACCCAAGTCTGCTGGCTGAGGAGCGGTAACCATGTTCGGAAAACTGTCGTGGGACGCGATCCCAACCACTGAACCCATTGTGATGTACACCCTGGCCATCGTCGGCCTGATCGGGGTGGCGCTGGTGGGCTCGATCACCTGGAAACGCAAGTGGGGCTATTTGTGGCGCGAGTGGTTCACCTCGGTAGACCACAAGAAGATCGGTTGCATGTACATCATCGTCGCGTTGGTGATGCTGCTGCGCGGGTTCTCCGATGCGATCATGATGCGCACCCAGCAAGCCATGGCCGCCAGCGGCGGGCCGGGTTACCTGCCGCCGGAACATTACGACCAGATCTTCACCGCCCACGGTGTGATCATGATCTTCTTCATGGCCATGCCCTTCGTGGTCGGCTTGATGAACATCGTCGTGCCGTTGCAGATCGGCGCTCGCGATGTGGCCTATCCGTTTCTCAACGCCCTGAGTTTCTGGCTGTTCGTGGTGGGTGCAGCGCTGGTGAACATTTCGCTGGGGGTGGGTGAGTTCGCGCGCACCGGTTGGGTGGCTTATCCGCCGTTATCCGAGCTGGGGTACAGCCCCGGTGTCGGCGTGGATTACTACATCTGGTCATTGCAGATATCCGGCATCGGCACGCTGCTCACGGGGGTGAATTTCTTCGTCACCATCCTGAAGATGCGCACCGAAGGCATGACGCTGTTCAAGATGCCGGTGTTCACCTGGAACGCGCTGTGCACCTCGGTGCTGATTCTGGCGGCCTTCCCGATCCTCACCGCCACCCTGCTGATGCTGACCCTGGACCGTTACCTGGGCATGCATTTCTTTACCAACGAGGCCGGCGGCAACCCGATGATGTACGTGAACCTCATCTGGACCTGGGGGCATCCGGAGGTGTACATCCTGATCCTGCCGGCGTTCGGGGTGTTCTCGGAGATCGCGGCCACGTTCAGCAGCAAACGGTTGTTCGGCTACGTGTCGCTGGTGTGGGCGACGATCGCGATCACCGTGTTGTCGTTCATCGTGTGGCTGCATCACTTTTTCACCATGGGCGCGGGCGGCAACGTCAACGCGTTTTTCGGCATCATGACCATGATCATCGCGGTGCCCACCGGGGTGAAAATCTTCACCTGGTTGTTCACCATGTACCGTGGCCGCGTGCGTTTCGAAACGCCCATGCTATGGACCCTGGGCTTTATCGTGACCTTCAGCATCGGCGGCATGACCGGGGTGCTGCTGGCGGTGCCGGGGGCCGACTTCCTTTTGCACAACAGCCTGTTTCTGATCGCGCACTTTCACAACGTGATCATCGGCGGCGCGGTGTTCGGCTACATGGCCGGCCTGACGTATTGGTTCCCCAAGGCGTTCGGTTTCCGCTTGAACGACAAGCTGGGGCGCATCGCCTTCTGGTGCTGGCTGGTGGGCTTTTATTTCGCGTTCATGCCCTCTTACGTGCTGGGCTTCATGGGCATGACGCGTCGCCTCAATCATTTCGACAACCCGGAGTGGCGGCCCTGGCTGCTGCTGGAGTTGGTGGGGGTGGCAATCATCCTCTGCGGTGTGGCGACGCAGGCCCTGCAACTGTTGGTGAGCATCCGCAACCGTCATCAATACCGCGACCTCACCGGCGACCCATGGGACGGGCGCACCCTGGAATGGGCCACCGCGTCCCCGCCGCCGCTGTACAACTTCGCCGAGCAGCCCAAGGTCAATGACCTGGACGCGTACTGGGGCATGAAGGAGCGCGGCGTCAGCACCCTCAGCCACACCGACTATCGCAGCATCCACATGCCGCGCAATACCGCGTCGGGCCTGGTGATCAGCCTGTTTGCGCTGGTCTGCAGCTTTGCGTTGGTGTGGCACATCTGGTGGATGGCGGCGTTCGGCCTGGTGGCCTCGGTGGTGGCGTTCGTGGTGCGCAGCTACGACGAAGACACCGATTACTTCGTGCCCGCGCAGGAAGTCGCGCGTATCGAAACGGCACGTCTCAAAGACCTGGCAGAGGCTTGACCCATGTCCAATATCGTTATGGAAAAAGACATCGCTCACACCCACGAACAAGGGCATGAAGACGCCGGTTCCCTGAGCCTGTTCGGGTTCTGGATCTACCTGATGACCGACTGCATCCTGTTCGCGACCTTGTTCGCCGGCTACGCCGTGTTGCGCGACAGCGTGGCGGGCGGGCCGTCGAGCATGGATATTTTCGAACTGCCCTATGTGCTGGCCGAAACCATGCTGCTGCTGTTGAGCAGTATCACCTACGGCTACGCCATGCTCGCCATGAACCACGGCAAACAACGCGATGTGTTGCGCTGGCTGGGGCTCACGTTCGTGCTGGGCGCGGGCTTTATCGCCATGGAGATCAACGAATTCCACCACTTGATCGCAGAAGGCTACGGGCCGGACCGCAGTGCCTTCCTGACGGCCTTCTTCACCCTCGTCGGCACCCACGGCGCGCACGTGTTGACTGGGCTGATCTGGATGGCGGTGCTGATGGTCCAGGTCAAGCAACGCGGCCTGACCAGCACCAACGCCACCCGGCTCAGTTGCCTGAGCCTGTTCTGGCACTTTTTGGACGTGGTGTGGATCTGCGTCTTTACCGTGGTCTATCTGTTGGGGGTGGTGTGACATGTACAAGCAAAGCTCGCTTCACAGCAGTGCCGGTACCAGCCATGGCAGCAGCCGCTCCTACCTGGTCGGGTTCCTGGTATCGGTCCTGCTCACCCTGGTCCCGTTCGGCCTGGTGATGTTCCCCTCACTGCCCCGCACCGTCACCGCCTGGTTGGTAGTGGCGTTGGGCGCGATACAAATCATGGTCCACCTCAAGTTCTTCCTGCACCTGGACACGGCCGAAGAACAACGCTGGAACCTGATTGCGCTGATTTTCTCGGCGGTCATCATTCTTCTGTTGGTAGGGCTTTCGTTATGGATCATGGACAGTATTCATCACAACATGCTGGCGCACTGAAGCACACTGTGTGGGAGGGCGCTCGGGGAATGCACGATTATGATCGGGGGCAAGCCCTAATGCCACTCGGCTAAGCGAACGCAATGCTCAAAGCGACGAAGATCCAATGTGGGAGCTGGCTTGCCTGCGAAAGCGGTCGTGCTGTAACAGATGCATTGACTGACACACCGCCTTCGCGGGCAAGCCCGCTCCCACATTTGGAGCGCATTGGCCTGCTCGATCAGGCATCGAGCACCGCCCGGATTTTGCGCGGCAGGTCAGCGGGTTGATACGGCTTGGGAATCAGCTCGAATTCCTGCACCTGTATATCCGCGCGCGCCAGCGCGTCTTTCGCATAGCCGGTGGTCAGCAGGATCCTGATGTGCGGATACAAGCGCGACACCTCCCGCGCCAGTGCCGCGCCATTCATCACGCCGGGCATGATCAAGTCACTGAACACCAGGTCATACGTCGCCTGCTTGAGCATGCCCAATGCCTCGGCGGCATTGTGGGCGATGGCCGTGTGGTAACCGTAGTCAGAGAGAATCACCTGCGCCAACTCGGCCACCTCGGGCCGGTCTTCCACGATCAGGATGCGCTCGCTACCTTGCGGTGAGGTGGCCGTGGGTGTCTGCTCAACCCACAGCTGGCTGTCATCGGCCGGAAAGTACAAGCGTATCGTCGTACCGATACCCGGGTCGGAATGAATCCGCGCCGTGCCGCCCGATTGCTTGACGAAGCCGTACACCATCGACAACCCCAGGCCCGAGCCCTGGCCTTCTTCCTTGGTGGTGAAGAACGGCTGCATGACTTTGTCCTGAATGCCTGCGTCGATACCGTTGCCGTTATCCGAGACCGAAATGCTCACGTAACAGCCCTCGGCCAACCCCTCACGCTCGGCATCGATATCGCCGGGCACTTGGACGTTGCAGGTCTTGACGGTGACCGACGGATCAGCACGCCCGAGCAAAGCGTCCTGGGCATTCGACAATAAATGCTGCACCGCCAGCTCCGCCTGGACCGGGTCGATGCGGCAGTTCCACAAATCGTCGGCAAGCTCCACCTGCAACGCGACGCCCCGCAGCGCACGGGCCATGAAGTCCGGGCGGCCGAGCAAGCTGTTCAAGTTGATCACCCGGCTGTCGAGCCGCTGCTTGCGCGAAAACGCCAGCAACTGCTGGGTCAGGGTTTGCGCTTTTTCCGCCGCCGCCCTGGCACGGCTGGCACTGTTGACGATGCGCTGCGGATCGCTGCCGGGGCGCTTGGCGCTCTGCTGGATCAAGTCGAGATAACCCATCATCACTTGCAGCAGGTTATTGAAGTCATGAGCGATGCCACCGGTCAGTTGCCCCAGCGCTTCCAAGTCTTGTGCGCGACGCACGCGCTGCTCAGCGTCGTGGCGCCGGCTCACGTCCAGCTGCGAGGCGAAAAAATACACCAGTTGCCCACGTTCGTTGAACAACGGCGAAATGAACAGCTCGTTCCAGAAGGTCGAGCCGTCCTTGCGGTAATTGAGCACCTCGACACAGGCCTCATGGTGCCGCTCAACTGCGCGTTGCACCTGGTGCAGCGCGTTTTTGTCGGTTTGGGGCCCCTGCAGGAACCGGCAATTGCGGCCAATCACTTCGTCCAGCTCAAAGCCTGTCAGGGTCAGGAACGCCTGGTTGGCAAAGATGATCGGGTTATCCGGCCCGGCGGGGTCGGTCACGATCATTGCGCTGTGGCTGGCTTGCATGGCCGCAAAGAACAGGTCTTTGCGGCTGGCAGACAGCATCGCCAATTCCATACCCTCGACCACAGGCTTCTTCTTTGTCGCCAAGGTTCACCTCCAGATACGTGGTATGTGTTCCATGGACCGTGAAAATGCTGCGCAGTGCCATCAAAGGGCGCGGCGCCCGTGATTGGGCGCCGCGCGACCGTACAGCCTGGGTCATGGCTCAGGTTTTGGCTGCAGCCCCCTGCCCAGGTCAGCGCCGGTGGTGGGGTCGCTGGTGGGGTCCGAGAGCGTGCGGATTTTCATCGCGCTCAGCACCGCTTCCTCGTCGGCGTCCAACTGCACGCTGGCGGTGCCGTCACCGCCATCGACCGCCGGTTGTGGGTTTTCCACGAACGCCCAACCATCACCTTGGTTCCAGGGCCCGCGCAGGTTTTCCGCACCTTGGGACATGTTGAAGTACACCTGGGTGAACTCCGGCTTGCCCGGCAACTTGCCTTGGGGGAAATTCGGTTGAATGGCATGCAGCGCTTTTTCGAAGGATATCTGGTGAGCGATTTCCCGCGTCATCAAAAACCCCAGCGCATCTTTTACTCCCGGGTCATCGGTGACGTTCATCAGCCGCTCATAGACGATTTTGGCCCGGGCTTCGGCGGCGATGTTCGAGCGCATGTCTGCGGTGGGTTCACCAATGGTGTCGATGTAGGCGGCAGTCCACGGCACACCGGCAGAGTTGGTCAGCGGCGAGCCCGCCCCGTACAGCAGGCTGGTGATGTGCGAGTCATTGCCGGCGCCATTGAGGGCACGATACAACTCGCCCTCCTCTTCCACGCCTTCGGCCATCCGCCCCTTGGCGCCCTTGTTGAGCATCACGATGATGGAGCCGACGATCTCCAGATGGCTGAGTTCTTCGGTGGCGATGTCCATCAGCAAATCTTTGCGCCCCGGGTCGTCTTCCGCCAAGGCTTGGGTGAAGTAACGGGACGCGGCGGCCAACTCACCTTGAGCGCCGCCAAACTGCTCGAGCAAAAGGTTGGCCAGGCCCGGGTTGGGCTCGGCGACACGGACGGTGTATTGAAGTCGCTTGTTATGTAGAAACATGAACAAATCTCCTCAGGCTTACGGAAAAAGGCGCCCCTGCTGGAATACGCGCCTACCTTGCATGGGAAGTGGCCTGCGCTTTAAAAATTTCAAAATAAACCGGCGCTTCATGACCAGCGGTAATGCGCTGCAGGCCAAGCGAAACGGCGTTTGCCGCGCAGTTTTCTCAGTCGGCACCGTGGTTTTCCGACTCGGGCACGACGTCGATGCCGGGCGTACCGCTGGCGGGTTTGATGCTGGCGTCAGCGGGTGTCGCGGCGCTGTCGGGATGGTCCCAATCGGTGGTCGCGTTGGGGTCTTCGTCGCGCCCGGCAGTGCCAATCACGCAACCGTCTTCATTGGGTGCGTCTGGTTGCTCAAGCGGCCGGTACTGTGGGTTGGATGGGTTGTGCTTCATGGCTGAAATGCTCCCGTTCACAGGTTAGGAACTCGTTGGAACGACGCCTTTTTTTGGAGTGCGACGAAAAAGACGAATGGCGGGACCGTTAACTAAGCCAGCAGTTTCGATCTTATTAATACCGAAGCGCTGACCGGCCATAAAAGTTATACGAAGCGGCGTATCAACCAAGTTCCTGTATAACTTTTTCAGCGAAATTACCGTTCGTCGCCGGTTAGAAAAATCGGTAAAACATTTCCCAAACAGCCAATATCGGAATAAGTGTCCGTTGCGAAACGGCCAACTAACGAAACGCTAACTTAGCGATTGGAGAACTATCATGACTACAGGTAATAAAAACCCGGGCAACTTTGCCAATGATCGCGAAAAAGCCTCCGAAGCGGGTAAAAAAGGCGGCCAGGCGTCGGGCGGCAACTTCGCCAACGACCGTGAAAAAGCCTCGGAAGCCGGCCGTAAAGGTGGGCAGCACAGCCATGGCGGCGGTCGGAAGTCGGGTTCTTGAGTAACGGTGGGAGGGGCAGCCTGGCTGCCCCTTCAAACCAAACGCGCAGAACATAAGTGACATATTCATCACTGATAAATAATCGTAAACGTCGCCGACGCATTGGCCGGGCCTGGCGTGACTCGGTTGGCGGTTTGCAGATAACGGGCACGCAAGCGGATGTTGTAGCTGGACTCGAAGGACAGTGGGTTAATACCGCTGGCCCGATTCATCCCCAGGGGTACCGGGGTACTGTCTAGTGTCGCTACTTGGATGCCGACTCCGCTTGCGGCAGGCGAATTACCTGTGCCTGTGGGATCAATGCTCAGCACGCCCGTACTGGCATTGATCGCCGGGCGCGAGGAGTCGATGCGAAATTGCAGGGTGTTACCCGCTAGGGTTCCGCCGGAGCCAACGCCGGTGGGTGAATTACCACTTTGCGAAAGCCAGCCAGGTCCGGTGGTGGAATAGGTGCCATGGAACGCCGGGCAATCATTCAAGTTGATGGAAAAATCTGTCCACCCTGTGGCGCTGTTAAGCCCGGTGAACTTATTGGTCAAGTGCGTCCCCATCGGCACTGAAACATCCGGCGTACTGCAGGTGCGCGAGACAATCTGGATACTGCCGGAGATGCCCATCCTGAAACCCTGCATCCTGGCATCGCCGAAGTTGCCAAACAGGCTCACGACCGGCAATGAGCTGCCCGCCAATACACCTGGCGTTACTTCCCCTAGTTTGATCAGTATCAATTCGAAGTTCGAAGGTCCATCAAACGGAATCAGGCAGCGAGAGCCCGATGTGCAGGCAGTCCAGGATTTGTTGGTTTGCCTGGGCAGCACGCCGCCGAGACTATTGATAACCACCCCCAGCCCTGGAATTCGGGTTCTGTAGACCTTGTTGGCATAGGGGCCGCTGGACCAATTGGCTAAGCCAGAAGTCGCCTCGACCGTCAACTCGGTCCACTGTTGAAACGGAGCAAACCGGCAGTCCAGCTCGGGTGCCTGGCCCAAGGCCATGCTGAAGCGCTGTCGATAGACTTCGGCGCCCACCGGCACATCACGTCCGACGGTAATCGCCGAGACCTGCAATGGCATGTTGCCCACTGCGGCCTGGATACCGTTGTTATATGTACAGGTCACTGCCATGGCCGTATCGGCCATCGCCCAAAGTGCCGCCAGCGCTAGGCTGGGTTTGATCAAAGCGCCCATGTTCATAACGGTACCTTTTGCATGTTGTTGGGCGGCGTGCTGCCCGCGACCTGTTTGCCGGCGGCGCAAATAGCGTCCACCTGCTGCAATTGCTGGCCCTCGCCGGGGCCGGGAGGAATCATCAGGGCACACTGTTGATGGGTCTTGCTGCCCCAGTTGATCAACAACTGGCGGGTTTCTGGCTTGATCCGGGCATAGAGCAGACCGCCCTGCCCGACCATCCCCACCGAGGCGCCTTCGCCGTCGGTCACGCCTGCGCCAAATGGCAAGCTGCTGCCATCGTCCAGGCGCACATTGAGCAGCACCGCACGGCCCTGATTAGTGGTGTATTTAAGATGCACCACGGCACCGGCGCGTGGGGCGACTTGTTGGCTGGTCTCGTTGAGTTCGACATCCAGCGAACTGCCAATCGGGTCGATGGCCACCTCGTTCAGCTCATAAGGCCGTAGGTACGGCACCACGGCATTGCCGCGACTGTCGAGCGTGAGGCCGGGGTATCCCGAAACCTTGGCGCCCGCGGCACCCGGCGCACTGACCACCGCCATGGTTTCGCCGCGGTACGGCGTCATGGTCACACCCTCGGCGTGGGCCACCACGGTGCCGCTGGCGCCCATCGAGGCACTGGTATAGCCATCGCCACGCCCCAGTGCCGCACTGAGCATGGCTCGCCCACCCGTGTACTGACCGTTAAGCGCGGCGCTCTTGCTGTGGTTGGCGCCGTCATGGCCGAAATTGGCGCTATAGCCATATTGACGGTCTTGGCCGGCGGTGCCGCTGATACCGGCCTGCTCACTGTAATTGCCTTGGGTATCGCGGCCCACCTGCGCGGTTATTTGCGGAGTGTTACCCGACGCGCCGAAATCCAGGGGCATGCTCATGGTCAGCAAAAAGCTGTTCTCCATGTCGCCCAGCCCCATGCGGCTGCGGTTGGCATTCACACTGAAGCTGACGCGGTTGAACTGCTTGCTGTAGCTGAACTGGTACTGCACATCACTGCCCGGCTGATTCCAGTAGTTTTGCGCATAACCGCTGATGGAGACTTGCCCCCAAGCCCCAAGGTTCTGGTCGGCGGTCACCGAAAAACGACTGCGCGGGCGACCGAACATGCTCGAATCCCAGCCATTTTTCTCGGCATCCAGCAGTTGGATGGCGTTGCTGAAATCCAGGTAGTCCTGAGTGGAAAACCGATAGGCTGCCAGCGAGAAGTTACTGCCGGTACTGAGCACATTCTTGCTGTACGACACCCGCATGCTCTGGCCCTTGGCAGCGCCGCCGGCCAGGTCGGTCTGGGCGTGCGTGATGTCCACGGCCATCGCACCGATGGGTGTGCCGAACGCCAGGCCGGTGAGCACCGCCGTGTAGTCATCGCTCGATTGCAGGCCGGCAAAACCGGTGAAGGTATTGTTCAAGCCGTACTGCACAGTCCCTTGCAGCAGGCGCGCCTGATCGTCGACGAAGTTGTTGCGGGTTTCACCCGCGGTGAGGCTGAACCGCGAGGTGCCGGGGCGTAGCAACTGGCTGACCGAGGCGTAGGGCACGATAAAGTTCTGCTCAGTGCCGTCGGCTTCGGCCACGCTCACGCTGAGGTCGCCACCATAGCCGGTGGAGTACAGGTCATCGATCACAAACGCGCCGGGCGCCACGGTGGTTTCCAGCAAGATATTGCCGGCCTGGCGAATGGTTACCCGCGCATTGGTGCGGGCAATACCCCGGATGACCGGCGCATACCCGCGCATCGAATCAGGCAGCATGCGGTCGTCAGTGGACAGTTGCACGCCACGGTAGGACAAGGTGTCGAAGATCTCGCCGGTGGTGTTGGACTCACCCACCGTCAGTTGGCTTTTCAACGCGGTGATATCACGCTGAGCGTATGTGTCCAGAGCCTGATACCGGCTGCCCAAACGTGACTGCCAGCTCATGGACGCGTTGTGGCGCAGGCGCCAGTCCCCCAGGTTCAGGCCCGCGTTGAGGCCCATGAACGCCGAATCGGAGTTGCCACTGCGGGTGCGGTTACGATTGGCGTTGAAGTTGTAGCTGAGCATGGCGGCCGTCACGCCACGGTCCCACAACTGCGGGCTGACGTAACCCCGCGCATTACGCTTGAGCGCCACCTGGGGAATGCTCAGGTCCAGCGCCTGGTTCTCTGGGGAGAAGTTCGCGGTAGCGCCAGGGATTACCTGCCACACTGCCGGGCACGCCTGACTGTCGAGCATCGTGCTGGCCTCGAGCGTAAGGCTGGCCATTTGCACCCCCTGGCGCTCAAGCAAGCCACGATTCATACACACCACCGGCTTGCTGCCGTCGGCCTGGGCGTCAATGCGAATATCCTGCCGGTTGTTCAGTTGCCCGTTGAGGATGATGTCGGCTCGGTATTGGCCTGGCATCACCGGGTTGCCGGCCTGGTAGGCACTCAGGTCAAGATTGCGCGAGTCTTCGGGCAGGAAGGCGTCATTGAACTGCACTTCTTGCGCCAACGCGCCTTGCATGCTCCACACGCCTGGAGCAATGGCCAATGCCTTGAGGATCAGGGCAGTGAGCGGATTCAAGGCGAAGCGAGGCCGCGCCCGCAGAAAAAGCCTGGAGCAAGAAAAGGTCGACATAGATGACTCGCGGGTAAAAACGTCAGGAATGGATCAGGGCTGCAGCGTGTTGCGGGTCGGGACCAACGCGCCGTAATCGTTGATGGCGCTGAACTCCACTTGTGCCTGGCTCGACGGCATGGCCTTGAGCGTGGGCAGCGCGAACTGCCGGGTTTCCCCAGGGCCGACCATGCCGTCCTCACTGCGATAGCGTTGGTTACCCGCCACCAGGTCCAACTCGATCAGCGAGACGTGGAACGCCGACGGGTTGTACGCCTTCAGCGCCAGGCCTTGGCCATCGCGTGCCGTAACCAATTGCCACTGCACCTGCTCAACCGCCTCATTGGGATTTCCAGGCAAGCCAACCGGGCGATAGAACAGCTTGATGCGCGAACGGAAAGCCATTTGCAGCGTATTGAGGTCTGCACCCGCCTCGGGTTTGGGCGGGATTTCGAGAACGTTGAGCCAGAACACCGACTCTTTGTCCTGCGCCAAAGGCGCGCCGGTAAAGAGCACTCGCAAGCTTTGGCCCTTGGTCGGGTCAATGCGCGCCACCGGGGGCGACAGCAGGAACGGCGCCTTGGAGCTGGTGGGTGTCGATTCGACGCTGCCGGTGTCGATCCATGATTGGACCAGTGCGGGCAACGTGCCGTTATTGTTCAGTTTTACGGTGATTTCTTTCTGGTCCGCCGGATAGACCAGGCGCGTACCGGTAATCACCACTGCAGCGAATGCATGGGAACACATCAGTGTGGCCAGGCCGATCAGCAGCAGTGGTTTGAATGCACGTGTGCACGACATAGAGCAATCCCTTTACCGTCTGGATGCACGCCCTTCAATACCGAGCAGGGCGTGTGTCCAAAGCCTGCGACTTACTGATAATTGATGGAGTAAGTCACGGAGCCCACAACGGTGCCCGGCGTGGTAGCCGACTGGGCGTAGTACTGAACGGCGTACGGCAGCACAGCGGTCAGGGCAGTTGGGTCAACAGTTACGCGGCTGGTGGAGGTAACCTGAGACGTGTTGCCGGCCTTGATCGCGTTGCCATTGGTGGCATCCACCAACTGCAGTTGGACCTTGGTGGCTGAACCGCTGATGTTCTTCACATTACCGCTGGCCGGATCCACGCCACCGCCCGACTCAAAGAACGCCGCCGCGGTTTTGATCGCAGCAGAGCACTTGCTCAGTTCGATGTTGAAACCGGTCTGGCCAGCTACTTGCCCGGCGGAAGCCAAGGAAGCGGTGGAAATGGTTGGCAAGGTGACGGTGGTCGCGCCGGAAGCTGCTGCACCATTGACGGCCACTTGGCAGGTTTCGGCTTTCAGCTCACCGTTGAAATCAATTTTGCCGTCCGAAGCCATGGCAGCAGAAGAGACGGTGGCAGCGACCAGTACAGCGAGGGCGCGAGCTTTGTAATTCATGAGTAACTCCGAGAGCACGATAGACTTGATTAAGTTTTGAAGTTCCCTGGACGGGAAATACTTCTGCGTTGTTGCGAAGTGAAGTGTAAGCAGCGCACTTAACTTTCAAAATAGGAGTGCTCTGAAAAACAAATAACCCGGGCAAATTACCTTATAAACAGGCGATTAAAATCAACAAACAAAGTCCCCCACCATAGTGGGCTGGCTTTAATAAGCCAACAGACAAAGCGTCTATAGGAGTGGTCCTAAAAGCGCGCCTGAACGGTATATTTAAATCCAGCTTATATAATGGGTCATCGTTATTCTGATCATCAGATGTTGACTGACCCACCGTTATCGCAGCCTAAGCATCTACACAACTTCGAGGTTAGGCTGGACCCGTGGCGGCCTGACAGCCGACGCTTATCTACCTGGCGCGCCGCAGTCCAAATGTGGGAGCTGGCTTGCCTGCGAAGGCGGCCTGACAGTCAACACAGTTGGATTGGGTACATATCCGTTCCTGCGGTAACGGCCACCTAGGGTTCCGCCCTGACGGCGGCTCACTTTTGAAAAGCGCAAAAGTAAGCAAAACGCTCTTGCCCCACCACTCGGCACCTCGCTTAGGCTCGGTGTGCCCGTAATCCGCCAGTGATTTGGGGGGCCGCCGCCACGCGCCATCCATGGCGCGGGGCGGCTAAACCGGCATCCCTGCCGGTTTACCCCCCAAATCCCTGTCGAATTCCGGCCAGCGTGGTTTAACGGGGCGCTTGAGATCAAGATCAAGGGCAGATCAAGAGCAAGAGCTACTCGCTTCGCATCGTGGTTACCGTCGATCGCTACAGAGTTGTGTAGATAGCTATGGCTATCGCAGGCAAGCCCCACCTGTGAAGCGGTGTTCAAACTGAACGACCGGGTACAACAGCGAGGCTATGCTAGCGCAGGCCTTTGCCCAGCAGCACGCTAAGGCGTTCGGCAATCTGCTGCGCGGGCCAGTCACGCTCATCGCGCAATAACCGTTCCAGGCTGTCGACAGTGCCCACCAAGTCGTCCCGCTCCAGCCCCAGCGCCGCCCCGTGCAGACGCTGAACTGCCTGCAACGCTTGGCTTCGCTCGCGCAAGGCCAGTGCCTCGATCAAGTCGTTAAAGGACGTGCGCAGGATATGCGACTCCTCCTCTGGCTCTTCCTTGGGCATAGCCGGCAGCGGACCTTGCGGCATGTCACACCAAAGCTCGATCATCTGCTGCAACTTGGCCGGGGTAACCGGCTTGACCAGCACCCCGTCGAGCCCCGCATCAAAACAACGCTCTAGGTGCTCGTTATCGCTGAAGCCCGCGACAGCTACAAGCGGACAATGGGCACGCTGCAGCACCTGCTCCAACTCACGAAAGGCGCCCGCCAGCGGCTCGATTTCACTGTTTGGCAAGTCGCAATCGATCAATACCATATCGACCCGTCGCACATTGAATAGCGTCAACCCTTGGGCGCCATCAACCGCCAGCAACACCCTACAACCCAGCGCTTGCAGGTGTGCAGGCAGTGTCTTTTGGCCGGTCACAGGCGCCTGCACCACCAACACGTGTACACCGTTACCCTCCACTTGGGCCTGCGCCGCTTCAGCCTGGGGTATATCCAGGGTCTTGGCCCACTCGACAGACAGTTTGACTTCAACCTCAGTACCCACGCCTTGGGTGCTGTTGAGGGTCAGCTCACCCGACATCAGCCTCACGAGGCGACGGCAAATCACCAGGCCAAGCCCGCTACCACCGGTACGTTTGTAAGAGTGCTTGGCCCGTGCATAGGGCCGAAACAGGCTGGCCTGCGCCTGCTGTGACAAGCCAATGCCGCTGTCGATGATGCGGATCAGCACGTGCGGCACAGGAACCTCTGGCCATTCAACCACCTTGAGCTGCACCTCCACCCCGCCTACCTCAGTGAACTTGACCGCATTGGAGATCAGGTTGCGCAGCACCTGACTCAAGCGCATGCCCTCCAGCATCAAGGGGCCGCTGGGGCGTTCACCACTCAATGTCAGCAGCAGGCCTTTTTCTTCGGCGCCGGCGCGATACTCCTCCACCACCTGCTCGACCAAGGCCCAGAGGTCCACAGGCTCCAGGGTCAGGCTCAGTTGCCCGGCCTCCATCCTGGAAATGTCCAGCACGTCATCCACCAGCCGCAGCAAGGTATTGGCGCCGCTGTTGGCCAATTGAGTGAAGTGGCGCTGCTGTTCGTCCAGCGGTGTGTGCTCCAACAACTCGATAGCCGCCAGCACCGCGTTCATCGGCGAACGCACTTCATGGCTGACCACCGCCAAAAACATCGCCTTTTCCCGCTCGCTCTGCACGGCCTGGCGGCGCTGACGACGGCTTTGCCAGGCGAACGCGATCAACAGCAGCACCACCGACAGCAACAGCCACAACTCACCCTGGAAATGCTCGGCGATGTCCTTGATCGTCGGAATATCCAGGTTCATGTCATCGAACCAGGCGTCATAGATCGCTTTGCGTTCATCGTTGCTGATGGACCCCAGCACTTTCTCCAGGATCGACAACAGGATCTCGTCGCTGTCACGCACCGCCATGCTCACGCCGGTGTGCAATTGCGGCACCACCCCGGATACTTGCAACACCCCCTGATACTGCCGGGAAAGATAGGGGATCAGTAACCATTCAGAGGCGATGGCGGCATCCGCCCGACCGTCCTTGACCATCGCCATGATGTCGACAGCGTTCTGGCCGGAGATCACCGTTATGCCGGGGACTTTCTGCTGCAAAAACGCCTGATACCCCTCGCGCCCCAACATCACCAAGCGTTTGCCGGCAAGTTGTTCCAGGTCCACGAATGGCTGTTGGCCAAAGCGGCTGACGAGGATGGTGGAACTGGTGTTGTAGGGCGTCGTATAGCGCATGCCCAGGTCCTTGACCGGATCGTCGTCGCGGCGCCGGGTCGGCAAGATATCCACCTCGCCGCTGATCAGCATGTCCTTGCGGGCGCTACGATTGCCGGTGACCACCGACTGGAAATGCAGGCCGGTACGCGCCGCAATCAAACCCAGGTACTTGGCCGATAGCCCACGCAACTGGCCGTCGCTGATGTACTCGAAGGGCAGCAGGTTGTCGAACACACCGACACGCAGCACGGGGTTGGCGGCGATCCAGTCACGCTCTTGCTGGGTCAAGGTCATCGACGGCGGGTCGGCCTGCGCATCGGCCAGGCCCGCGCTTGCCAGCAGCAACCACCCCAGCAGCAGGCGCAACCGTGCAACCCTCATGGTTGCGTCATCGGCGGCGGCGCGACCATGGCCAGCATGTCCAGCGGGGTCTCCTCGCTCACGGCACGCCAGTGCTGAACCAACGCCTGAAGCGTGTGCACGTAAACCGGGTTGCGCCAGCCCTCCTCTGCCCGCAACAGGTTCTCCAGGTGCGCGGCCGCCTGGGCCAGGGCCGGCCATTCGATGATCAGTGCCGCGCCGTGTAACCGATGGGCAACATGGATGGCCGAAGGGCGATCACAGAGCGCCATCGCCCTGAGCAGGCTGCCCAGGTCGGCCGCCATCTCACGGTTGATCGCGGCCTGATCAAGTCTCGGGGCCATTAAGCTGGCGCGCGGTGCCGCCAACGTGACGCCGCACCACTGCTCAATCACGTCACTCAACTGCCCCAAGCGTATGGGCTTGCTCAACGCCCCATCCATGCCCGCCGCCAGGCAGCGTTGAAGGTGCTGCTCGCCGGTCAAGGCGGAAATGGCAATGATCGGGCAGCGCGCCCGCCCCCATTGCTGTTCGAGCGCCCGCAGTTCGCAGACCAGGCTGTAGCCGTCCTGATCCGGCAAGTCGCAGTCCATCAGCACCAACGCGTAAGCGCTCTCAGCGAACCGCACGCGGGCCTGGGCCGCATCGGCGGCAATCACTGGTACACAGCCAAATCCGCTGATTTGCGCCCGCAGCACTTCCTGGTTGGCCAGGGTGTCTTCCACCACCAGCAGCTGCAAACCACCGGTGACATGCAAAGGCATTGGGGCCGGGGCTCGCGTCGGTTCAGCGGCCTCAGGGGCAAGGGTTGCGGGCAAGTACAGGTTGATACACGTCCCCACTCCCGGCTCGCTGCGCAGGGTCAGCGAGCCTTGCATCAAATCGACCAATTGCCGACATATCATCAGCCCCAGGCCGCTGCCTCCCGCACGCTTGTAGGACTGACTCGCCTGGGCATAAGGCCGGAACAAAGAGGCCTGCACCGCTTCGCCCATACCGATGCCGGTGTCGCGGACTTCAACCTGCAACTGATGCTTACCGTCCAGCAAGTCTTCCAGGCGCAGGGTGATGTCAACAGTGCCGGTATCGGTGAACTTGATGGCGTTAGACAACAGGTTATGAAACACCTGCGTCAGCCGCGAACGGTCAAGCCACAACGACGGCAGGGGTGTCTGCACGCTCACATTCAGACTCAAGTGTTTTTCCCCCGCACGCAGGCGATGCAAGCCCACTACGCCATGCACCAGCGCGATGACATCCGTCGCCTCAAGTGTCAGACGTAACGCCTTGGCCCCTGAATCCGGCCGGTGCAGCACATCATCGAGCAAGCGCACCAGCATATTGGCGCCGCTGTTGGCCAAGTGCGCGAAGTGGCGCTGCTGGTCATTGAGTCGGGTGTGCCACAGCAGCTCCATGGCCGCCAGCACGGCGTTCATTGGCGAGCGTATTTCGTGACCCATCACCGCCAGGAACATGGTTTTTTCCTGCTCGTTCCGCTCGGCCTGCCGCTGCTGGCGGTAACCGCGATAGACCAGCACACACAAGCCAATCAACGCCAACATGCCCAGGATCAAAAGATGCAAGTAATGGCTGGCGATGTCCCACAGGGTCGGCGCATCTACCTCCAGGTCCCGGTACCAATGCTCGTACATCGCATTCTGTTGTGAGGGGCTGATCGAGCCTAGGGCTTTGCCAATGATCGAGGCCAGCATGGCGTTATCGGTGCGCACCGCCATGTTCACATCCAACATGCTGCTGCCCACCACGCCAGAAATTTCCAGCACGCCCTGAAACTGTCGATACAAATAGGGCATCAAGAAGGCTTCGGAGGCCACGACTGCATCGGCACCACCGTCCCGGAGGGTGTTCAGCATGGCCAAGGCCTGGGGGCTTTTGATCAGAGTGGCTCGGGGTGCCCTTTTTCTGAGCAACTGCTCGTAATACTCCACATCGGGGATCACGACCGTTTTATCTTGTAGCTGGTCAAGGTCAAAAATATCGGCGTCGTCGACACGGGTCACGATGATCGGC
This sequence comes from Pseudomonas sp. MF6394, assembly GCF_002018845.1. NCBI lineage: Bacteria > Pseudomonadati > Pseudomonadota > Gammaproteobacteria > Pseudomonadales > Pseudomonadaceae > Pseudomonas > Pseudomonas sp. MF6394. The sequence continues at coordinate 34,183 of NZ_MVOJ01000029.1, read as the reverse complement.
ACGGTAGTGTCGTAGACCAGCGCGGTAAGATCCTCGATAGGCGGCTCGTCACGAAAGCGAAAGTGCGAAGACAGCAGGTCTACCTGGCCATCCAACAGCATGCGCTCACGTGCAGCCCGGGTCTTGACCGGCACATAGGTGAACTCAAGCCCCGTGGCATCGCGCACATATTGCAGGTACTGCACCGGCCGCCCCTGCAGCACGCCATTACTCATGTACTCGAAGGGGACCAGGTTTTCCATCACCCCCACTCGAAGGACCGGATGCTGCGCTATCCACAGCCGCTCCTGCTCCGTCAGCTCAACCGGCGCCGCACAGGCAAGCGCGGCATCCAGCATCAGCAACATGAATAAGAGGGCACCCGGTCGCCATCGCCTCATGGTGAGCCGATGATTTTATTGAGCTTGAACAGTTCATTGTTCGAGGTGACCCCCAATTTGCGAAACGCTGAGGTTTTCTGGGTGCTGATGGTCTTGATGCTGCGATTGAATTTTTCTGCGATTTCACTCACGGTCATGCCCGCCAGATAGCAGCGGATCACCTCCTGCTCACGGCTGGTCAGCTCGGCCTGGACCAGGGCATCCGAGGCTTCGCTGGGGTCTTTGCGCGTCTCGCTGGTGACGGTTTCCGCCAGGCGATATGTCATGTCGGTGCTCAGGTACACCGCGCCGGAGACCACCTTGCGAATGGCCCTGACCACTTGCGTCATGTCCTCGCCCTTGCCAACAAAGCCACGGGCACCGACCCGCATGGCCAGAGCCACGGTAGCCGGGTCATGATGGGCGGACAACACCAGGATCTGGCAACTGGGAAACTTGACCCGCAAGGCGCGGATCAGCGATACGCCATCCATCTCGTCGGGGCTCAGGGAGAAATCCAGCAGCAGCAGGTCAGCCGGAGCGCTGACCAGGCCGGCGAGCAAGTCGCGGCTTTTTTCATAAATGCCAACCACGTCAAAGTTGGCCTCGGCCGCCAAGGTGTTGGCGAGCCCATGCCGAACAACAGCGTGGTCGTCCAATAGAGCAATGCGTACAGGTTTCATCGTATTCGAACCCACTTGGCCCCGCTTAGGTGGCGCGGTCAAACAACAGGGACAGCTATTACGGCACTTCAAAGAGTATATGCAACAACCGCCAAAGGGCACGCCCGCCTACCGCTGTTTTTGCGCGCGTCGGCGTGGCCTGCGTTTAGCGCTAAACACTCTCGATGATGTGCTTGATCCGAAACAGCTCGTTGTTGGACATCACGCCCAACTTGCGAAAAGCCGAGGCCTTTTGCGAACTGATGGTCTTGATACTGCGGCTGAATTTTTCAGCAATTTCGGTGATGGTCATGCCCGACAGGTAACAGCGGATCACCTCTTGCTCCCGCGCAGACAAGCTGACAAAACGCATCGCGTCATCGCGTGATTGCTCCTCACCGTCATAGTTGACCGCCGTGGCTTCGGCCACCCGATAGGCCATGTCAGCACTCAGGTAGACAGCGCCCGAGGCCACCAGCCGCACTGCGCTGATCAATTGGCTCATGTCTTCACCCTTGCCGATAAACCCACGGGCACCGACGCGCAGGGCAAGAATCACCGTGGCCGCGTCATGGTGAGTGGAAAACACCAGGATTCGGCAGCCCGGGTACTTTACCCGCAGAGCACGGATCAGCAGGATGCCATCCAGCTCATGAGGGCCGAGCACAAAATCGAGCAACAACACCTCGGCCGGGTGTGTCAGCAGGCCGGCCATCAACTCACGACTGCGAGCGTAGACCCCCACCACTTCAAAATCAGGTTCCTGTACCAACCGATTGACCAAACCATGCCGCACGATTGCATGATCATCCAGCAAAGCAATTTGTAGGCGTTTCATAAATGACGGAACACTCTGTATAGCGTGCAAAAAAATGGACAACAGCGCTGCCTCACTCTGAATAAGTTAAGGTCCTCTCAGACTCATCCATTTCATCAATTACATCCGTGCAACTGAACATCACACGCCACACGCTCACTCCCTATAACTTAACGCGCACAGGCTCACCATCGCAGTTAAAAAATGCGCCAATTCTTCACAATAACAACGGTATAAAACTTAATAGATCTGCGAAAAACTTAATATAAGAAAACTCCTAAAAACCAAGAGCTGACCTACACACATCAAGTTCCAATACTTACCTGCCCGCCAAACTTTACAGCCTCAGCCGTTCTTTTCCCGCTCAATCACAAAGTTCAAGAAGGCGTCTATTTCCATCGGGCGCGCCAGCGCATAGCCCTGCCCTACCCGGCAACCCAGGCGGTGCAGCAGGGGGATCGTGGACTCGTCCTCGATCCCCTCCGCCACCAGGCTCAGGTTAAGCAGACCTGCCCAGTTCACAATGCCTGCGATCACCTTGCGTGACGAGGCGTGCTGCTCGACACCGCGCACAAACGAGCCGTCGATTTTCATTTCATCAAACGACAGGTTCGCCAACAGCTTGAAAGTGGCTGCGCCGCTGCCGAAGTCATCCAGCGAAACCTGAAAACCCTTGGCGCGAATAGTCGTCAATGACGCCGAAAGATGCAGCTCATCCGGCTCCTGCACATCTTCGGTCAGTTCGACTTTCAGCAAGCGGCTCGGCAGATCTGCCTGGCGCATGCGCAAGGCCAGGCGCTCGGCAAAATTGGGGGTGCACAGGGTCTTGGCCGACGCATTCACCGCGATAGGGATCGTAATGTTTTCGCGCTTTAACGCTAGCATCACGCGCAGAGTCCACATCTCCACCAGGCTGAACAGCAACAGGTCCAGGCCGAGACGGTTGACCAGCGGCATCAACACCGCAGGCGGAATTTCACCAAAGCGCGGGTGCTTCCAGCGCACCAACGCCTCAGCGCCGACGATGCGCCGGCTCAGCAACTCGAACTGTGGCTGAAAGACAAAGCGCAATCCCTCGCCGGTGGTCAGGGCGTTGATGACTTCATCCTCAGCCAGCGACTCAAACGTCATGGCCTGCAGCTTGGGGTCCGGTTGAGCGAGGGTCAGCAGCACCGTGCGCAAGGCATCGCCCAGCTCCAGCGGGCCACCGTCACGCAAGATCTGCACGCTGATTCCCGCCGACTGCGCCAGGCGCGAATGGGATTCCAGTGCGCTGACGGCTACGCCGCCCATGTGCTTGACCCACAATTGCTTAGCGGGCGCTTCGCACGCCGGTGTAACTGTTGCTTCGATCAAATTTTCCTGCACATTCAGGGTGGTTTCGCCGGTCCAGAAAATACTCGGAAACTGCATTAACGTACCCGCGTCATGCAGTGCTTTGAGCACACTTGGCAACATCAAGCCATCGCCACACTCGGAGCGGATTTCGCACACAATGATGTCCACGCGGTGCTCGCTTAACCACGCCTGCAGCGCCTCCAGTGAGGCGACCGTGGCCAGCGGCGTGACCCCCATGCCACCCAACGCAGAGGCGAGGCGCAAGACACACGCAGGGTCGGTTGCCAACGTGATCACGCGCAGGGCGCTGAACTCGTTAGGCACGGCGGCATTTAAGATCATGACAAAGAATTTCCCGAGATTGTTTCAGCGAAAAAGCTTATCAGTGCCTAAAAAGAAGCAAATAGGAATGGGACTAAAAGCATAAAACTGAGGCGGTGGCGGGTCCCGCGAAAAGCGTGCAATAGCTCACATCAGGATTAATTGGATTCCAGCAACGGTCTGCCCGAGCGCTGTTTTATTTGCACATCCACCCGGTTCATGACGCGCGCCAGAATCGATCGGTCCGGAACACCGGAGGCAATAAAGCCGCAGCGTTGCGCCGTGACTGGATTATCGGGAAACGCTTGCAGGGTCACGCCCTGATAAATCAATGAATGCCTGACACACGCGTACTCCTCAAGCATTTGCTTAAACTGTGCGCCCGCCGCGTGCACGGTTTCTTCATTGATCACCAACAGATCGAATACATCTCTTGCGTTATCCAATAACGTAATCAACACCTTGAGGGAATCGACAGGCACAACGCGGTGGTATCCCAAATGGCCAAGGTCTTTTTCAATACTCATTCGCCGGGTGGCATCGCTATCTACCAACGCGATCCGCAAACGTGGATTGGACATAAAAGCCCTCCTGATTGACATCAAATATTGCTGCGCGAGTTCAACTGGGTCGCCAGCCAGGCCAACGCGCGCGCAGCGTTCATGGGACGAGCACATAGATAGCCCTGGGCCTCGTTGCATCCCAGCTTCAGTAATCCCAGGCGCTGGTTTTCGTTCTCGACGCCCTCCACCACCACTCGCATGCCCAGTGCCTCGCCCAGTGCCAATGTGCTACTGACCACGGCACGGTTGCGCGCACTGCTTTGAAGATCGCGGGTAAATGCGGCGTCCAGTTTGATTTCGGTAAACGGCAACTGGCACAGGCGCTCCAGCGAGGAATAGCCGGTGCCGAAGTCATCAATCGACAGGCCGGCACCCATCATGCGCAGTCGTATCAGGGTGTCGAGCACGGCGGGAGAAACTTCCAGCAGGCCGCATTCAGTGATTTCAAACGTCAGACGACACGCAGCAATGGCGTGGGATTGGAGTGAGTCGCAAAGACGCGGCAGTAATAAGCCATGACCGAGCTGGTCGGACTCCAGGTTAAACGCCAGCGATAGGAACTGCTCCTGCTCTGCCAACTGCTGCAAGAACTCAAGGCCTTGTTGCAACAGCGCGAAGAACAGTTCATCCAACGCGCCAACTTGAGCGAGCAGCGGCAAAAAATCTGCCGGATACAACAGGCCGTATTGTGGATGTTGCCAACGCGCCAGCACTTCAAAACCGCGCACCTGCCCCGTGCTCAAATTGAACTTGGGCTGGAAAAACGCCTTGAACTCATGCCTTGAAAAACCCCCAGCCACGCACGCCTTGCTCAAGAACCCAGACCGGCTGCTTCGGCGCGCCTGCTTTGTCGGCGCCCCAATCCTTTCCAGGTAGCGGCTGAGCATAGGCGCAATGGCGCTTGCTGGCACCGGGAAGTCCACATAACCCAATACACTGATGCCCAACAGGCCTGCCATGCGATCAATTGCATCGTGCAGGTCCGTGCCATGGGCGCTGAACATAATGAGCGCTTTAGCCAAGTGGCCACGGCCGAGCACTTCGATGGCCCTCAAGCCGTGTGCGCCCTCGTCCTTCAAGTTGCACAAGGCGATATCGACAGGCCCGGTACGCTCGAGCAACTCAACGGCCGCCGCGACATCGGCAACGGCGGCCACCTCTTCACACCCGACCTCCCGAAACACCTGGGTGGCAACAAGCCGCTTGAACGGGTGTTCTTCGATGACCAGAACACGAATAGGTAGGAAGGACATGGCAGAGCACACATAAGTGGGGATGTGCGAATTATCGGCAGACCTTCAGCCGGCGTATTTAGGAACGCTCCTAGAAAGGGCCAGAAATCTGTACGGCATTATCGAAAGCTAAAGCAATGCGAGCTCATCGGGACAAGGTAAAACACCGGCCTCCAAGCAGCCATTACCTTGCCAGTATTTACGCCAACTGATTCTGAGCTAGCCTTAACGCGCTGAGTCCTTTATGCGGTGAACTCATGGATACGTTAACGAAAGCCGAAATCGAAACGGCCCTTTCCGCTCGCCTTCCCAAGTGCGCGGTCAAGTGCGCGCTCAACCCGGACGGCAGCCTTTCAGTCACTGTAACGGCGCACGGTATGGACCAATTCACCATCGCCAACATCAACCGCGCCCACTACCACGGTGTTTCGGGGATCAACCGGCTTGTGCGGGAAATACGTGAAGAAATGGTCATCGCCAGGCAGTCTTTCTGGCTGTCATCGGTGGGGTAACAGATATGCCAGACGCTACTGACGCAACGCTGCAACCAGTCAACATTGAATACCTGCAAGACACGCTGTTCGGTGTGAACACGCTCGCCAGCGAGTGCATGGCGCAGCTTGTGCGCGCTGCGCCCGGTGTGCAGTTGCGGCTTGCGCCGCCATGGCCCGCGCAATTGCTGAAGGCCCACAGGATTAGCTTTGAATGGAACGGTCAGGCCTATCGTGGCGTGGTGCAGGCGGCTGAATCCTTGACCAACGGCGACTTGCTGATGGACATCGAACCGCAGCCGTAAACGCGCACTTGGCAGCACTAGGCGCGTTCACCCGCCATCGCCCGTTGGTGAAAATGCGGCAGCCATTTCAATGCATGAAGAGACGCGGCCAACTGCACCTGCTCACGAGAGCCCATGAAGCGTTCCTTGCGGCTGAACACACTCAGTGCCCCGCCGTTTCGATAAGCCCAGGCAAAACAGACAGTGCCTGGAGGAATGCCGTCCATCCCATCCGGCCCCAGCAGGCCAGTGGTGGCGACCGCCACATCAGCGGGGCTGTCGCACAGCGCGCCTTGGGCCATTTCCTGGGCGACCTCACAACTGGTGAGGTTGAACGTTTCGATGGTGTAAGGGCGTACGTTTAACAGGCGCTGTTTCGCCTCTGGCGAATACACCACGTACCCGCTTTCGATCCATGAACCGCTGCCGTCGACCTGTGAAAGCAAGGTGATGATCTTGCCTGCGGTACACGACTCCGCCGTCGTGATGACCAATTGATGGTGCTTGAGGTATTCAACGATAGAAGCAGCGACCGACATGCTGAACGCTCCTGTACAGAGGGGTGTTGCTGATTGATTTTTGTCAAAAAAATCGATTTGTAAAAAAGAATTTCGAAAATCTGCTGGGGTCTACAGAGGAACATCCCCCAGGAGACAGCACCATGAAGTTCGCGAAATTCTGCCAAAAACTCTCCAACCAGGCGGGCAGCTCAAAAACCTTTCTGACAGCCGTCAGCTTGATTGCTGTTTGGGCGCTCACCGGGCCTTATTTTCAATACAACGACACCTGGCAGTTAATCATCAACACCTCCACCACCATCATCACCTTCCTGATGGTGTTCCTGATCCAGAATACCCAGAACCGCGACAACGATATTCTTCATCTGAAACTGGACGAGCTGATTCGTGCCACCAAAGAAGCCCACAATGCGGCGTTGAGCCTGGATAAGCTCGGGTCGCGAGAGCTGCAGAAATTGCGCGAGCAATACAGCAAGTTGGGGCAGCCTAACGCGGTTGATGACAGCGGGCGGGAGGCGGATTCTTCCGGTGCTTCTAGTGGCCCAATCTGAGGCCTACATGGGTCTGCGTGCAGCGATCGATGGTAACCACGATGCGAAGCGAGCCGCTCTTGATCTTGCTCTGCTTTTGATCTCAGGCGCCCCGTTAAACCACGCTGGCCGAACGCAGGCTTGAATCCGTGGGCCGCCGTCAGGGCGGAACCCTAAGTGGCCGTTACCGCAGCAATGGATATGCACACAATCCAACTTTGTCGCCTGCCAGGCCGCCTTCGCGAGCAAGCCCGCTCCCACAATTTGATCGTGGGGCATCAGGTAGATAGGGGCCGGCTGGGAGGCCGTCATCGCAGGCAAGCCAGCTCCCACAGTTTGATCGCGGGGCATCAGATAGATAGGGGCCGGCGGTGAGGCCGTCATCGCCGGCAAGCCACATGCGTGAGTGTTCAACTCAAAGCATTTTGAACGCTCCGCACGCTCGTCTTTCCAACGAGAACAGGATTAAACCTGGCTTTGATCCTCGAGCGTGAACACACCGGCAACAGGAGGCAGCCGACCATGACTGACAACCCCACCCAACCCTTAGCCGCAGTAGCGATGCTGGCCCTGCTCAGCGCCTGCGCTGGCAACAACTCACCCTCGAATGTCGAGGCCCCCGGAAAACCCACGAAGCCCTCGACCCGAACGCTGGAAGCCGGCGCCGCCCTGCTTCAATCTCGCCCACCGATTGACGCACTGAACGCTTACCTGGACGGCTTTCACTTCTACAACGGCCATCCCGATGTACAAATGGAAGCCCATCACTACTGCGCAATCCTCAATGAAGAGGTTATCCAGTGCGTGATCTACGACGGCAACCGCAAGGATGCCAAGTTGATGGGCGTGGAGTACATCATCAGCGAGGCGCAATTCAACACGCTGCCCGCGCCGGAGAAGGCGCTGTGGCATAGCCATGTGCATGAAGTGAAGTCAGGGCAACTGGTGGCTCCGGGGATCCCAGAGGTGGCGGAGCATGCACTGATGGAGAAGCTGGTGCACACCTATGGCAAGACCTGGCACACCTGGCATACCGATCTGGATAAACGCCTGCCGCTGGGTGTCTCGCAGTTGATGATGGGGTTCACCGCTGACGGCCAGGCCGACCCGCGTATGGTCGCCGAGCGAGATAAACGCCTGGGCATCGACAGTACCGAAAAGAAAAAGGCTCGCGCCGATATCCCCGCGCCGCCCATCGCACCCGGTGCAGACGCGTGGCGCCAGGGCACGGTTATCCAGATCGCCGACCCAACCCAAAAGGCCCACCGGCACTGACGCCGCCATTCAGTCATTTGGATTGAACGATCATTTGCGGGCCCTTCTCTACCCAAGACCAGCCAAAGGAGGATGTCATGATGATTGATACCGCAACCGGAATGAGGCCTGGCGAGCGATACGCCGTGGAAAACCTGGAGCGCACACCGAACTTCAGCGGGTTTTTCCTGGACGGAAAGTACTACCTGGGCCCTGAACTGATGACGGCAGTCGGATGGCTTGAGGGCCAGACGTTTATCTACGATGAGCTCGATGCCACAGGCGAACCGGTGTTTCCCGACCGCGTCGCTGGCACCCTCGAAAACTTGACCCTGATACTGACTGACGGCGCCCGCCTACAACTGCACCCGGTGCCCGTCCACGCGCCCGAGGATTCGCCTGGCGTCGTGCAGGCCAAAGGGAAACTGCACGGCAAAACCGTGGTGATCACCGGCGCCTCCAGTGGCATTGGCCGCGCGGCTGCTCACGCCTTTGCCGAGCAAAGTACCCGCTTGGTATTGGCGGCCCGAGATGAAAAAGCCTTGGAAGAGGTCGTCGAGGAATGCGCTGCGCGTGGCGCCGAGGCCGTCCCCGTTAAAACCGATGTGACCCAGAGCGACCAGATGCGCGCATTGGCCGAACAGGCAGCGGCCTTCGGCAATGGCCGCATCGATATCTGGATCAATAACGCTGGTGTTGGCGCGGTCGGCAGTTTCGAGAACACGCCCCTGGAAGCCCACGAACAAGTGCTGCAAACCGACCTGCTCGGGTACCTGCGCGGCGCCCACGTGGTGTGGCCCTATTTCAAAGCCCAGAACAGCGGGATCCTGATCAACACCTTGTCGCTGGGCAGTTGGGTAGCCCAGCCCTATGCGGTCGCGTACTCAGCCAGTAAATACGGCCTGCGCGGCCTGACTGAAGCCCTGCGTGGCGAGCTGACTGATTACCCGGATATTCATGTGTGCGACATCTACCCCGCCGTGATGGACACACCGGGCTTTCGCGATGGTGGCAATTTTACCGGCCACGAGTTGACGCCACCGCCACCGGTCTACGACCCGCATAAAGTCGCGCAGGCAATGGTGGCTTGTGCGCTGCAACCCAGGGACAGCACCACGGTAGGCAGCGCTGCCACCGTGGCCCGTGTCGCGCATTTTCTGCTGCCTGGCTTTGCCCGGTTATCCGGCTGGCTCACCCGCCTCGGCCTGGAGCGCAGCCAGCGCGCCGCGACCTCTGCGGGCAACCTCTACACCCCGGCAAGCGGCGAACGTCGTGTCGAAGGCGGCTGGCGGCAAACCCGCCGTACGCCTTATGGGATGGTTGCAATAGGCGCAGCGCTGCTAGTGGGCGGTGTTGTCGTTGCGCGCAAATATTCAGCTCGTCACAAATGAACACGGCAAATCCCGAATGCCAGCCAGTCAAGCGCAGCGCCTCTGTGGGATCGGGCTTGCTCGCGAAGGCGTCGGTCCATTAAACATTGATGTGACTGATCCACCGCTTTCGCGAGCAAGCCCGCTCCCACATTTGATCTTCGTTGTCCCCCCTTTATGAGGTAACCCAGCATGTCTTACGACTACCAAGGTATTGCCAGTGTCATCACTGCCTCGCGCCATCTTGGAACACCCTCAGATGAGCGCCTCAACGAATCAAAAAACATCCAAATGACCAGTAGCGGTAAACCGACCATCGCGCGCTTGGACTTTGACACGCCAATGGATTGGCCTGGCAATCCCAACTTTATCACCGTCAATTTGCCCGACGGTTCCTCCGTCAGCGGTGTCATCGCCGAGCTGGAACGCCCAGCGAATGGCCCTGGATGGGTCACCTTTACGGTAGATGATTAAGCCTCATCCACGCCCTGCGCCCAGTCATCGAATTGTCGGACAACTTATTTGAATTATTTTTGACGTCAAATATCTGTAGTTCATGAGTATCAAGGAGGCCTCATGAAACACAACGACCTATTCACTATCGAGTACCAGCTGCACGGCGAGCCCAAGTCTTTTATCGTGCGCGCGCCGCGCATGGACAATGCCGAGGCTTGGCATTGGGCCAGTTGTGACGCTGGTGTGGCGGTGATCCCCAAATTTGGGCAACACACCTTCAAGCGTGTGTCCAAACCGATGGCGGAGAAATACGGCATTACCCAGGTGCGCTGGAGTGGCGCAGCACAGATTCAATGGGCGGAGGGCCTCAGAGGATGAACAGCCAGACTCTTGGTTACACAACGACAAACAGGCGGGACGATGAGGTCGCGCGAAACGCCGAGATGTTTTTTGAAGCGGATCGATTGGATGCCTTGGCGTACGAGATTATCGAGTCCTACAGCGGCGATGCGCAGACGTGGGCGCGCTTTACCGAGGCGAAGAAACGTGCGGATGCGCAGCGTACGGTGGCTTATCGGGAGTGGATGCGGATTCATCGCGCCAAGCGAAAATAACGTCAGCGGGCACGCATGACCTGACACTCCACGATCCAAATGTGGGAGCTGGCTTGCCTGCGATGGCGGCCTAACAGTCAACACAGTTGGGCCGGGTACATATCCGTTATTGAGGTCACGGCCACTTAGGGTTCCGCCCTGACGGCGGCTCACTTTTGAACAGCGCAAAAGTAAGCAAAACGCTCTTGCCCCACCACTCGGCACCTCGCTTGGGCTCGGTGTGCCCGAACGCAGGCTTGAATCCGTGGGCCGCCGCCACGCGCCATCCATGGCGCGGGGCGGCTAACCCGGCGTCCTGCCGGGTTACCCACGAATTCAAGCCTGCGTTCGGCCAGCGTGGTTTAACGGGGCGCCTGAGATCAAGATCACAAGCAGATCAAGATCAAGAGCGGCTCGCTTCGCATCGTGGTTACCGTTGGGTGCTGCTACAAGCTAAAAATTGTGTCGATACCTATGCTGCGATAGCGGCCTGACAGCCGCTCAGGATGTCAGGCCCGGCGAATACCCCTCGCGTTCATGCCCCTGACTCGGGATCTTTCGAAGGCCCTCCAGGGGCGACACCGCCTTGCTCCTTCCCGTGTTGTCCGCCTGCCGGTGCCTGCGATTTATCGTTTCGCTTAGCCGCCGGCGGGCGCACCTTGCGCTCAGAAGGATTCGGTTCGTGGCGCTTCGAGGCTTCGCTCATATCCCCCTCCTTCCTCACTGATCAAAGTATCGGCTTACCACCCGTCACACCGTAGCGTTCGCCGGAAATATAGCTACCTTCATCCGACGCCAGCAGCACATAGATCGGCGCCACTTCCACCGGCTGGCCGGGGCGTCCCAGTGGGGTGTTGCCGCCAAAGTTTTTCACCATGTCCGGCGTCATCGTCGAGACGATCAACGGTGTCCAGATGGGCCCGGGCGCCACGCTGTTGACGCGAATACCGCGCTCGCCGAGCATCTGCGCCAGGCCGGCGGTGAAGTTGGCAATCGCGCCTTTGGTGGCCGCATAGGGCAACAGGCTAGGGTTGGGCATGTCGGAGTTGACCGAGCTGGTATTGATGATCGAACTGCCCTCGGCCATGTGCGGCAGCGCGGCCTTGCAGATGCGGAACATCGCGGTGATGTTGACGTTGAAGGTTTTCACCCAGTCCTCGTCGGGGATGTCTTCCAGCGATTGATAGGTCATCTGGAACGCTGCGTTGTTGACCAGCACATCGATGCGGCCGAACTTCTCCACGGTGTCGTTGACGATTGCCGTGCAGTGATCCGCATTGCCCAGGTCGCCGGGCAGTAACAGGCATTGACGGCCCGCCGCCTCGACCCAGCGTGCGGTTTCCTTGGCGTCTTCATGTTCATCCAGATACGACACCGCCACGTCTGCGCCTTCACGTGCGAAGGCAATGGCCACGGCCCGCCCGATGCCGCTGTCGGCGCCGGTGATCAAGGCGATTTTATTCGCGAGCCGGCCCGAGCCTTGGTACGACTGCTCACCGCAATCGGGCATCGGGTCCATCTTGCGCTGCTCACCGGGTACGGACTGTTGCTGGGGTTGGAACGGTGGTTTTGGATAGCTGTTCATCAGAGCTTCTCCTGGGTGGGTTTCTCTTTGCGAGGGTTTGCCAGCAAGCGAAGTTCAGACGGATTTTCAGAAAATCGGATAACCGTGCACCGACGTTGGCCACTCGTCAGTTTGATTAAACCTTCCGACGGTTACGCGTCTCAACCGGGGCGTAGTGGTCCGTCGAATGACCGGGTGGCCTCAAGGCATTTTTGTTGGCAGCAGGTTTTCAGCTATATTTCATCGTCGGTTCAGCCCTCGCCCTCGTTGTTCAAGTTCTTCCCTCTACACCCCGTCTTCCTGTGCGCCGTTAACCAAGGTTGGTATTTATGAAGTCTGCCCCCCCGCGGTCCCCCAACGTACCGCAACGCAAAGATCTGACCCCCAGTAACCTGAGTTTCCCGGTGGTGGGTATCGGTGCGTCGGCGGGCGGGCTGCAGGCCGTCAAAGCGTTTTTTGAGCACATGCCCAAAGACTGCGGCATGGCCTTCGTGGTGGTCCTGCATCTTTCGCCCGACCATCAAAGCGTGGCAGACAAGATCATGCAGGAAACGACCCGCATGCCGGTGTCGCAGGTCAATGACGCCACGCCCATCGAAAAGAACCACGTGTACGTCATCTCACCGGCGCAGTTGTTGAAGATGAACGATGGCTACCTCGCGGTCTCGCCTGCCGTGCGCGATGGTGGATCGCACATTGCTATCGACCTGTTTTTTCGCGACCTGGCAGACACCCATAAAGAACGCGCGTTTTGCCTGATCCTGTCCGGTACCGGCTCAGACGGCGCGGTGGGGCTGTCACGGATCAAAGAGCAAGGCGGCATCACGCTGGTGCAAGCGCCGGAAGACGCCGAGTACGACGGCATGCCGCTGGCGGCCATCGAAACCCAGATGGTCGACCTGGTGTTGCCTGTGGTGGAAATGCCGCAGAAGCTGCTGGAACTGTGGCGCAATGCCCAGTCGATTGTGCTGCCCACCGCCAACGACCCGGAGATCAAGACCACCCCACCCAGCTCCGAACGCGATGCCGCCGTGGCCGAGCAGCTGTTGCTGGATATTTTGATCCAGCTGCGCGCCAGTACCGGGCATGACTTCAAGCATTACAAACGCGCCACGGTGTTACGGCGTATCGAGCGGCGCTTGCAGGTCACCGCTCAACCCGACCTGGCCACCTATTACAACTTCCTCCAGGCCAACCCGGACGAAACCAAGGCGTTGCTGGGCGACATGCTGATTGGCGTGACCAACTTCTTCCGCGACCGCGAGGCCTTCGAAGCGCTTGAGCGAGACGTGATCCCCAACCTGGTGAAGTCACTGGAAGACAGCGTGCCGCACCGTGAGGAGGTGCGTATCTGGTCGGCGGGTTGCTCAACCGGCGAGGAGGCCTACAGCCTGGCGATGCTGGTGGCCGAGCAACTGGCGCTGGATGCCAGCGGCGCAAAGATGCAGGTGTTTGCCACCGATATTGATGAGCGGGCCATTACCCATGGCCGCAATGGTGTGTACCCCGAAGCGATCATCACCGACGTACCGCCTCAACGGTTGCGCCAGTACTTTGCCAAGGAGAAGAATCAGCACTACCGGGTGCGCAAGGAAATTCGCGAGAAGGTGCTGTTCGCCAAACACAGCCTGCTGGCCGACCCACCGTTCTCGCAGATCGACCTGATCGTGTGCCGCAACCTGTTGATCTACCTGGACCGCGAAGTGCAGCGCGACATCCTGCAAATGTTCCACTTCGCGTTGCGCCCCGGTGGCTACCTGTTCCTCGGCTCTTCGGAGTCGGCCGACGGCTGCCTGGACCTGTTCGTACCGGTGGACAAGCGCAACCGCATTTTCAGGGTGCGTGCCGGCTCATCCGCCGTACGCCGCGCCCCGACCATGCCACGTGGCGGCTACCTGCGCCCCAGCACCACGACGCTGACGATTGAAACCAAGGCGCCCAACAAGGTCTCGTTCGCGGATATCCACCTGCGCGCCCTGGAAAAAGCCGCGCCGCCCAGCGTCATCGTGAATATGCAGGCCGATATCCTGCACATGAGCGAAGGCGCCGGGCGATTCCTGCGCTACGTGGCCGGCGAGGTGACGCACAACCTGCTGACGCTGGTGCACCCCGATTTGCGCCTGGATATTCGCACCACGCTGTTCCAGGTCCAGCAATCGAATAACCCGGTGTCTTCGCGCAAGATCCGCATCCAACGCGAGCAAGGCCCCTTCCTGGTGGACATCAGCGCCCGCCCCTACCGCGATGAAGCGACCGAAAACGACTACGTGCTGGTGATCTTCCAGGAAACCGCCGTCGACCCGTTGCTGCCCGACATCGACGCCGTCAGCCAGGCCGAAAACGCGATCATGAGCAACCTGGAGCGCGAGCTGCAACGCACCAAGTTGCACCTGCAGGACACCATCGAACAGGCGGAAGTCTCCAGCGAGGAACTCAAGGCCTCCAACGAAGAAATGCAGGCCGTCAACGAAGAACTGCGCTCGGCCACCGAGGAACTGGAAACCAGCAAGGAAGAACTGCAGTCGATCAACGAAGAACTGCTGACCGTCAATTTCGAGCTCAAGACCAAGGTGGAAGAGACGGACAAGGTCAACGACTACCTGACCAACCTGATCGCGTCCACGGACATCGCCACGGTCTTCGTCGACCGCAACATGCGCATTCGCTGGTTCACGCCGCGGGCCACGGATATTTTCAGCATGCTGCCCGTGGACACCGGGCGTTCGCTGCTGGACATCACCCACCGCCTCGATTACCCGCAAATGACCGAAGACGCCACCACCGTGTTTGAGTCGCTGAGCATGATCGAGCGGGAAATCAGCAGCAACGACGACCGCTGGTACATTGCGCGGTTACTGCCGTACCGCTCCAGCGAAGATCACATTGACGGCACCGTGCTGACCTTCATTGATATCACCAAGCGGCGCCAGGCCGAAGAGGAACTGCGCCTGGGCGAGGAACGCATGCGCCTGGTCGCCGAGAGCACCCATGACTTTGCCATCATCATCCTCGATGATCATGGCGCCATCACCGACTGGAACACCGGTGCCGAACTGATCTTCGGCTACACCAAGGACGAGGTGCTGGGCGCTTATTACGACCTGATTTTCTCCCCGGAAGACCGCTCCGCTGGCGTGCCGGAGAGCGAACTGCGCACCGCCCGCGAACATGGGCGTGGCGAAGATGAACGCTGGCACGTGCGCAAGGACGGCAGCCGCTTCTATTGCAGTGGCGAGGTCACCCAGCTCAAGAGCAACAGTTTGCGCGGCTACGTCAAGATTGCCCGCGACCTTACCGGCCACAAGCGCACCCAGGATGAACAGAATCAGCGCTTGAAGGAAACCCAGACCAACAGCCACCTCAAGGATGAGTTCTTCGCCGTGATGTCCCACGAACTCAAGCATCCGTTGAACCTGATCCAGCTGAACGCCGAACTGTTGCGGCGCTTGCCCGCCACCAAGGTTGCGGGCCCGGCCATCAAGGCGGTCAATACCATCTGCGAAGCGGTGTCCAGCCAGGCGCGGATCATTGACGACCTGCTGGACGTCGCCCGGGTTCGCACGGGCAAGCTGAAGCTGAAAAAGCAACCGATCGACCTGATTCGCACCCTCAAGGACATTCATAGCGTGGTGCTCGCCGACGGCCACCGTCGCCAGGTCAGCCTTCAAACTCCTTCGGTGCCGGGCCCACTGATCGTTGACGTAGACCCCACGCGCATCGAGCAAGTGATCTGGAACCTGGTCAACAACGCCCTGAAATTCACCCCCGAGGACGGCCAGGTGCAGTTGGTGGTCAGCCGCTCGGACGGGCGTGCGCAACTGGACGTCATCGACAGCGGCGCAGGCCTGGCCGCAGACAGCCTGGAAGAAATCTTCGACCTGTTCGGGCAAGCGGAAAACCAGCACCAGACTCACCAGCGCGAAGGCCTGGGGATTGGTTTGTCGTTGGTGCGGCAGCTGGTGGAGGCCCACGGCGGTTCGGTAAGCGTGTATTCGCGAGGGCTGGGCTTCGGTTGCACCTTTTCGATCTGGTTGCCGCTGTGCGAACAACAGGACTATCTGCTGGATAGCGGCGCTACCCAGAACGAAGATCAGCGCCTCAATGGCCTCAAGGTATTACTGGTCGATGATTCAGCGGAGGTGCTCGAGGTACTGAACATGCTGCTGGAAATGGAAGGCGCCCAAGTGAGCGCCTTCAGCGACCCTTTAAGCGCACTTGAAACAGCCCGGGATGCCCAGTACGACGTGATTATTTCGGACATCGGCATGCCGAAAATGAATGGCCATGAGCTGATGCAGAAGCTGCGCAAAGTAAGCCACCTTCGACAGGCTCCCGCCATCGCCTTAACGGGCTATGGCGCTGGCAATGACCAGAAAAAGGCGACTGAATCGGGCTTTAATGCGCATGTCAGCAAACCCGTGGGCCATGACTCGTTGATCTCCTTGATCGAAAAACTGTGCCGCTCACGCCGTTAGGGTTTGGGCTGACGGTCAAGGGTAGATGAACTGAGAGAAGCGCACGGACGCCCCTGTGGGTCGCGACACCTGGGTATCCACGCTGCCCACCGTGTCGCTGCGCAAGGTCAGGTACAACACGGCCTGGCCGGCGCTGTCACTCAGCATCCAGACGCTTACACCCTCCCCGGCCGCCCTGGCCTTGAGCGGCTGAGGCTGCAGCATCTCGATATTGAAACCGCGTAGCAGCTCACCGCTCAACTCGACCTCCAGGGGTTCCTGGGCCTTACCTTGCACATGAATCACCAGCCCATCGGAGGCGCCATTGCGCAAAAAGCGTTGGTACTCCACGCGCAACTGCCCATCGGCACTGCGCACCTCGCGGGTGCTCAGCGGCCCGCTGGAAAACAAGCCTGCCAAGCTCAAGCCGATCAGCGCCAGCAGCGCGTACCAACCCACCCGCTCAAAGCGCCAGACCTTGCGCTGCAAGGCCATGTTTTCCTGCACCGGATAATTGCGGCTGTGTAAGTCGTCAGGGTCGGGGTTGTTCATAGCGGGGCCCGGACTCAACCCTTGCTGTGCTCGGGAGAAGACGGCCCCTTGGTGACACCCCGTGGGCCGGCAATCGCCCATATCGCAGCGCCCAGAAACGGCAGCACCACGACTACCGCGCTCCAGCCCGCCTTGCTGGCCGAGGCGTTATCGCTGCGCCAAATGCTGTTGATGACCCACGCGTCGAGCAGTACGAGGATCACTGCCAGGCCTATCCAGAAGTAAGTGGTTTGCATGATGCACCTCCAGGTTATGTAACTTTTGGTGCGCGGGTGCGGGCAGGGTTCATTATTTTTAGGCTCTCTGCCTGGAACCTGCTTTGCCGCCATCATGCAGGTAATTTCGCCGATCTGTTTATGAACAAACATCTGCGAACAAGACGAGCTGAAACGTCTCAGCTCAAAGAGAAAGCCTAATTATGCACAAATGCATTTTTTGCCTTGACCTCGGGAATCGAGTCTTCTAAAGTCAAATCACTGTATATGAATACAGTATTTTGACTCCCTTCATGGACGAGGCTTACTATGAAAAGCACCCCTTCGACATTTGGTAAAACACCCCATCAACCCAGCCTGTGGACCCGCGCCGATGCGCTCAAAGTGCACGCAGACGACCCCACCACCACCCAGCCACTGGTCAGCGCAAACTTCCCGGTATTGAGTGACGAGGTGTTTATCTGGGACACCATGCCGCTGCGTGATATCGACGGCAACATCACCTCCGTCGACGGCTGGTCGGTGATCTTCACCCTCACCGCGGATCGCCACCCGAACGACCCGCAATACCTCGATCAGAATGGCAACTACGACGTCATCCGCGACTGGAATGATCGCCATGGCCGGGCAAAGATGTACTACTGGTTCTCCCGCACCGGCAAAGACTGGAAGCTCGGCGGCCGGGTAATGGCCGAAGGAGTTTCGCCCACCGTGCGCGAATGGGCCGGCACGCCGATCCTGTTGAATGAGCAAGGCGACGTAGACCTGTACTACACCGCCGTCACGCCCGGCGCGACCATCGTCAAGGTGCGTGGTCGCGTGGTGACCACCGAGCATGGCGTCAGCCTGGTGGGCTTTGAGAAGGTCAAGCCGCTGTTCGAGGCGGACGGCAAGATGTACCAGACCGAAGCGCAAAACGCCTTCTGGGGCTTTCGCGATCCATGGCCATTCCGCGACCCGAAAGACGGCAAGCTGTACATGCTGTTCGAAGGCAACGTGGCCGGCGAACGCGGCTCGCACAGGGTCGGTAAAGCCGAAATCGGCGACGTGCCGCCAGGCTATGAAGACGTCGGTAATTCGCGCTTTCAGACCGCCTGCGTCGGTATCGCCGTGGCCCGTGACGAAGACGGCGACGACTGGGAAATGCTGCCACCGCTGCTGACTGCGGTCGGCGTCAACGACCAGACCGAACGCCCGCACTTCGTGTTCCAGGACGGCAAGTACTACCTGTTCACCATCAGCCACACCTTCACCTACGCCGACGGCGTAACCGGCCCGGACGGCGTGTACGGCTTCGTCGCCGATTCGCTGTTCGGCCCGTATGTGCCGTTGAACGGCTCTGGGTTGGTACTGGGCAACCCGTCTTCCCAACCGTTCCAGACCTACTCGCACTGCGTCATGCCCAACGGCCTGGTGACCTCCTTCATCGACAGCGTACCGACCGACGACACCGGCACGCAGATCCGTATCGGTGGCACCGAAGCACCGACGGTGGGCATCAAGATCAAAGGGCAGCAAACGTTCGTGGTCGCCGAGTATGACTACGGCTACATCCCGCCGATGCTCGACGTTACGCTCAAGTAAACGGAGGCTGTAAGACAACGGGTTTGAATTCGATGACAAACCCGTAGTGGATAGCATCGAGATATCCCGTCTGATGCAACTTACCCCACCTCACTGGCTTTAAGGATGTAGCCAGTGAGGTGGGTGCGCGCTGTGCCTGTGGCGAGGGAGCTTGCTACCGTAGCGGTCTGACAGCCGACACCCTTACCTGAATAACGGATAGGCACGCGGTCTGATTCAACCTGCCAGTGGGCTGCCAGGCCGTCTTCGCAGGCAAGCCAGCTCCCACATTTGTACTGCGGGGAGTCAGGTAGATACGCCTAGGCTGACAAGCCGTCACGGGAGCAAGCTCCCTCGCCATAGGTCCAGCGTCACATCACCGTTGCTTGGAGATTCAGGAAATATAAATCCCCGCCCCATTCAACTCAGTCATATTCACGCCAACCAACGTCACAGAATTGTCCCCGAAGGACAGCAGCGCGTTGTCCTCGACCATCGAGACATGGGAGCGATAATCGTATTGCTGTCCCAAGTCAGGAATACCCATGAACACCAGCTTATCGCTGGCCTGGTACCCCTCGACCCGGTCATTACCAAAGAGGCCGTTGAACAGCAAAGTATTGCTGCCACCACCCGACACCATCAGGTCATTGCCCTCCCCGCCGACGAACACATTATTGCCCTGGCCACCGATCAAATGATCGTCACCGCCCAAACCGAATAACCATTCCCCAGCAGCATGAGCGGTGAGGATATTGTCCTGCGCATCGCCGTTGGCAGAGGCCGTGTAGGGCGTCAAGGCTGTGCCGGCCAGCAGGCCTTGGCCGGTTACGTTATAGGTGACGTCGTAGGTGCTCCAGGGGACTGAATTCCACAATATGTAGGACTTCTCTTGGCTCACCAGCGCACCAATATCCCGGGTCATACTGATGCCGCCATAGGCGTCGTTGATATAGAGCGTGCCATCGCCATCGTTGGCAAAGCCGAAGCTGGCCAGTGGTTTGTGCAGTTCGAAGACGTTATCGCCCTGCCCGCCCAGCAGGATGTTGTAGCCGCCATCATCGCGAAAACGATCATTGCCGCCGCCGCCTTCCAGGAAGTCATTGCCGGCTCCGCCCTTGAGCAGGTCGTTGCCCTCGGTGCCGAGGATAAAGGTGTTACCGGTGTGTTTTTCAGCGTAGCGGTTCAGGTCTTCTACCCAGGTGGTTTCACGCGCAGCCTCTGTGAGGCTGGAGACCACGATGGTCGAATCCTTGCTCGTCAGGTCGTAGAACTCGGAGGACGCGATACGCCCCAAGCCTTCGATATAACCGCTCAAGGAGTGAGCCTTGGCAACGCCCCAATTCAGCGTATTGGGTAAATGTGCCGAGAACGACGCGTAATTATCCGTAAAGATGACGAGGTTGTTGGCGGCCGAATCCCAGCCCCGGTCGTTACCCCAGAAGAGTGCCGAGGTATTGATGCCTTTGCCATCAATGGCTTTGAACACCGGGTCGTTCTCGTAGCCGATATTCAACACCTGGGCGTCACCCGAACGTTGAGTGGGTGAGGCAAAGGTTACGTAGTTGGCGTCCTGATAAAAACCGCCCCAGTGATCGTGGCTCAAAGTCGCCACGCTGTTGGCGCCCAGTGCGCCGAGGCTATGGCCGGTGACCAGGATGTCCTTGCCGCTCAAGCCCTGGCTCGCGGCGTAACGAGCGACGTTTTCGAGCAGGGCGCTGAAGGCGAACTTGGCGTAATTGGCGGCGTATCCAGGCAGTGCTGCGGCCGCCAGGTCGCTGGCCACATCACCCGCGCCATCCCAGGTCAAGCCAAAGGACGTGCCGCGAAAGGCGATGCCCATGACAATCAGCCTGCCGCCCCCATCGTACTGCCCGAGAATCTCAACGTTGGCTGATGGGGCCAAGGCGGTCTCGCCCCAAAAGGTGCCTTGCGTGTCGACCTTCTGCGTCACGCCCAGTGCCTGCGCCCCAATAGGCGCCCAGCCACCCGTCGCCAGGGGTTTGCCAGTGGAGTCATACGCGTACTCGGATAAAACCAAGGCATTGTTCAGCAGCGCCTTGGCGTGCTCGCCCTTCATGCTCTTGTAATCGAAAACGCCCATATCCTTGGTCCCCTTTTAAATGACTATCAGATGGCCATCAGCTCGCACGACCGGGGTCGATTGAGTGCGTGGCGCGGGGGAGTGTCAAGGGTTACCTAGAAATTCAATAGTGCTCGTTTAACCGAGCGTCTGCACGTAGGCAGGGCACATCGGTATTGCCTTCAACACCGTATTGTCTTAGAGCCTCCCGCAGGAACTGTTTACTCACTTCAAGATGACGCTACACGCATCTCTAAACTGATCGTTACACTCAAGAAGCGCTGGCGAATAATAATCCAGCGATACCCGCCATGATGGGAACGCTCCGACAGACATCACGTGCTCACGGCCATCAACAGACGCGAGCCGCAAACTCAGAAACCGACCGCCCGAAAGGCTATAAACACACCCACTGATGAACCCCTCACGATCAATTGCGCTATTAGTCAAAACAAAAATAGCTTTATTAAACCGTATGACCTCCTCCACAGCAGCGCCCACTACAACCCCAACCCAGGCCACTCCAGTTCTTTTTGCGGCAGACATGAAAACGCCGTCTTTGTTTTCAATATCCATAGGTAGCGGGCATGACTCTGAAGAATTGGACGATTCAGGAGCGTCAAAATAACTCGCTTCTGCATGAGCAAACATAAGTATCTGCGCGCACAGAACCCCCCAACGAATAAAAACAATCACACCGCTACCTCTGGACTTCATGCAGGAACCGTTATGTGCACAAACATCTATCTACAGGTAATTGCGCAGCCCCGTGCCTAGCTGCAACACCTTAGAAAAACCAACGCATACCCAGCGAGAACTCGCTTGAGACCAGGTGAGCCTTCATCTTTTCATCCTGCAGTCCACGGGCATTCGGGAAGTTGTTCCA
Organism: Pseudomonas sp. MF6394; assembly: GCF_002018845.1. Lineage (NCBI taxonomy): Bacteria > Pseudomonadati > Pseudomonadota > Gammaproteobacteria > Pseudomonadales > Pseudomonadaceae > Pseudomonas > Pseudomonas sp. MF6394. The sequence goes on along the minus strand of NZ_MVOJ01000029.1, from coordinate 12,078 downwards.
GCCACTTTCGGTATCGCCCATGTCAACGTAGCGATAGCCCAGGTCCAAGGCCAGGCGATCCGTTACGTCGTAGGCGACGCCTGCGCCGACCGACCACGCCAGATTGGTTTGGGTGGAGGCGCCATACTGGCGCGACTCGTTGCCCTGCCAGCCCTTCGACTCAAGGCGAGCCAGACCCAGGCCGGCCGAACCATAAATCGATACCTTCTCGCTGATACGCCAGTCGCGATAGGCATTGAGCATCACACGCTTGGAGTCAATATGGTGCTCATTGAGACTGGTTGGGAAGGTGGTCGAGCCACTGGTGAATTTATCCCGTTGCGGCAGGGTCAACTCGCCCTCCACACGCCAGCCATTGCCGAATCGGTAACCCACGCCCACAGACCCCGTCATGTCCTTCTGACTGTCGTCACCGGACACGAACGAACCAATACCGGGACGGGCACTGGAATCCATGTTGCGGGCTTTGCGTTCAGCGCTGATCACACGGACCACCCCGTAGTAGCCCTCCTCGTCGGCCGGGGCGGCAACAGCGTGTGACATGTAGAGGGTCGAACTGGCAAGCAGCAATAAGGGAACGCTCTTGAACATATGCATTATTTTTTCTCTTACGGTTTAAATGGAAAGCATCACGCTTGAGCTGAGTGACGTACTCAATGCCTGTGTGATTGCGCTGTTGCGTCGTCGGCCACCGGATAGTCCCTGCCGTAGCCCTGGGTCATCGCGCAGTTCATGTCTGGATCAATGAAATTCATCAGCCTGCTCAACGAGTCGGCTTGCGGTATCTCGGCGAGGCTCAACCGGACCAGCTGCTGAGGACTGCGCCAAGTCAGCTCCAACGACGGTGCCGGGCTGTCATAGAACAGCACATGACGAATGTGCGAACGGACGCTGCAGAACTGTTGGATATCCGTACCATCCGGCACGACCAAGGCCTTGCTGACGATCAACAGATCGAACGGTTGCTGCGGGTCGCTGGTGAGCAACTCCAGTTCGTCGAAGCTGGCGATCGGCGCGATACGGTGATAGCCAAGGCGATTGAGCAATTTCTCGATGTGCAGCCATTGCTCGTGACGAGCATCGGCGATCAGGATGCGCAGGGCTTTGTTGGTCATGCGCGCTGGCTCCGCTGTTGCTCGCCCTGAAACCAGCGCAGCAGGTCGCCACCACTCATGGGCTTGGCAAACCAGTAACCCTGCCCTTGGGTGCAGCCCATGTTCAGTAGATATTGGTGCTGCTCGTCGGTTTCGATGCCCTCCGCCACCACTGTCATCCCCAGCGACTCCCCCAGCGCCAGAGTGCTGCTGATCACTGCGTGGCAACGCGGCTCTTGCGCCAATGCCTGGATAAACCCGGCGTCCAGCTTGATCTCATTGAAAGGCAGTTGGAACAAACGTTGAAGTGAAGAAAAACCGGTACCGAAATCGTCGATCGACAATCGGCACCCCATCATCTGTAAGCGAAACAGACACTCCAGACTGGTTTGCGGCGCTTGCAGCAAGCCGCTCTCGGTCAACTCGAAGGTCAGGCTCGAACCCCGCGCGTCGTACTCACTGAGCAACGTGCCGATATGCGACGCAAAACTGCTATTGGCCAACTGCACAGCGTGAAGATTGAAGGCGAAATCAAGGTCATGCCCCTGCCCCCGCAATTGCCGTTGCAGTGCAAGTCCCTCGTGCAATTGCTGGCACAGCAACTCATCAAGCAAGCCGCAACGCTCCAGGACTGGCAAAAAGCTAGTGGGGGGCAAGGTTTTTCCGGACGCGTGGCGCCAGCGCGCCAGCACTTCGACGCCCGTGATTTCTCCGGTTTCCAGGATGAATTTCGGTTGAAAAAAACCACACAGCTCGTGCGCCACCAACGCCTGCCGAACCTGGGCCTCATCCGGCAAGACCTCCTGTGGCTCTGGCGGTGCTCCAGTACGCGGCAGACTGCGCTGCTTTTTTAGCAAGCGCTCCAGGGTTTCGTAGTGCAGTGGTTTGCCGATATCGCCAAGCAACTCCAAGTCCAACAGGGAAATGATCTGCCGCACGGTGCGACGCAATTGCTCGGACAGCGAACTGCTGATGATCACCGAACCCACCAGCCCTGCATGGCCGACCGCCTGTAAAAACTCAAGGCCGTCCATGCCCTCCATGCGCAGGTCACACAATGCGATATCCACCGGACCAACCCTCGCCAACACCGTCAGAGCCTCTGCCCCGTCCGCCGCCTGAAACACCTCTGTGCAGCCCAATTGCTGCAACATGCTGACAGCAATGGCACGCTGGAACGAATGATCTTCAAGAACGATGACGCGCAACGGAGAAACGGTCATGTGGACCCCCATGAGAAGTACTGTCACTCATCTTGCTTCAGCGACCCGGTAAACAACCGGTACAGATGCCTTAGTTTTTGTATGAAATTTCCCAAGGGCTGGCTCATGGAAAAAGGAGCGGAACTAAAAATGCCGGGCAAAAAAAACCCAGCAAACGCTGGGCAAAGGAGGGAAGTCAGAAATTACCAGGTATAGCGATAGCCAAGTGTCACGCCCCATGGCTGTTCAACGTCATTGCCCTTGGCGAACTCCGTATCGAGGGAGAGCTTGCTGCGCTCGCTGACTTGCACGATTGCGCCAAAACCCAACTCGACCCTATTGCCCGGCAACTCGGACTTGAGCTTGTAGCCATTGACCTGTACATGGCTGTCACCGGCATGTTCGGCGATGAAGGACGCCTTGGCATAAGGTTGGGCCTGCATGCCATTGCTCAGCGCCAAGTTGCGACCGAACAACGAGCCGACGCGGCTTTGCAGTGAATCCACAGCCGCCGATTCGACCCGCAAGCCGTTGCTAGCGGTGTAACGCGCGCCCGTGGTGCGGGTGGCACTGAGTTCAACCTGCGGCTCGACGAACCAGCCATCCTTGAGCTTGATGTGCTTGCCTACCTCCACATCCATGCCATAACCGTTAGCGCTGTAAGACCCTTTGACCGCGTTGCCCAGGTTGGTTGGCAGCTTGAGGTCATTGTCGAAACGGCTGTACTTGATAACGCTGTCGACGTACACGCCATTGTCGTTCAGGTAGGTGGCATAGGCCCCCAGCATCCGGCTGTCGATCTGCCCGGATGCGCCCTCGCCAAAGTTCAGCTCGGACTTGGCGGTACCGAACATGCCGCCGACATATACCTTGCCACTGGCCAGGCCGATCGCCTTGTCCGCGCCGATCTCGATCCCGCTGTTGTTCTGGCTGAAGGCCCGACTGGAGTGCTCGGCAACGTTGTAGCGACTGCCGATGGCCCGGGTCCAGACACCGCCTTCGTCCTTGCCCAGACGCAGCTCACCCAAGCGTTTGACCAGGGTGTTCATCTGAGCATTCCACAAGGTGGCAGCAGCGGTCTGCGAGGCAATCGCAGCGTTGGCACCCGCAGAGAGATGCGCTGGCGCCGGGTTCAATGGAGTGACGGGGGGATCAATCGGACTGACCGGATTCACTGGGGGATCAACGGGGTCAACCGGAGGATCAACGGGCGTGACACCTGCGGTGTTGACCAGGTACCAGTCGTCCGCCTGCTGCTCAAGGGTGTAGCGGAAGGCGCCGGCGTCCACATGCTCGCCATACAGGTTGAAGCCCCCCGCGCCACCATTGCCATCCACCAGCATCAGCTTACCGTTGGCCGCCGCCGGTTCATGGCCGGAGTCTTCCACCACCAGGGTGTGGGCGCCTTCGATCGAACCGCCAACCGTAATCAGGTCGCCCTGCTCGCTGGCAAGGTCGGTGCTCATCATGAAGGTGCCGCTACCGGTGAGGTTGCCATCAATGGCCAACACACTGCGCGAAGGATTGCTGAAACGCACCGACCCTCGATCAAGGTTCAACTGCCCGATCTGCGAACTGCCCGTCATGTCCCAGGTGCTTTGATTGACTGTCAGCACATTCAAACCATGGGCCGTGCCAGACAGGTGGGATCCCTCCTCCAGCAGCAATTGTGCGTTGTGCGCGTTGGCCTGGACGGTGCCGCTCAGGCTCGATTGGCTGGCCTTGACCAGTACATCTTCACTGTCGATCACGCGACCATCGGCGAGGGTACGTTGATCCACCGCCAACAGAGTGTCCGCGCTCAGCGTCGAGCCACTTAGATCGATCTGCGCACTGCCGCCCTGGACGCTGATGGCGCGGCCATTGGCGACGTCAAGCTGGGTGTTGTTCACCTCGAATGTATTACTGACGCCAGCACTGGCCAGCGATTGCAGGCCCATGCTGTCGGATCCTGCGGCCTGGATGTTCAGGCTGTCGAGGCGCAAGGTCCCACCGTTGTTGGCCTGGGCCGCCCGCGCGCCATTGCCACTGAGGGTGATCGACGAATCGGCAGCCTCGATGGTCGAGCCGGAATAGGCCGCCAGGCCGATTGCCGTCTGGTCGCTGCTCAGGTCGATGTTCTCAAGAGTGATGAGTGAACGATCGCTGGCAAAAGCTCCGACACTGTTGGCCCCGACCTGTAACGACAAATGGCGCGCCTCCATGGACGACACGTTGCCAGCATACAGGCCATAGGCCTGGTTGCCCTGGGTGTGCACGCTGCCACCGTCGATGCTGGCTTTGCCGCCCAACTGGGTAAAGACGCCGATGGCGCCATCACCCTGGGTGTCGATGCTGAGGTTGTTTGCCAGCAGTTGACTGTCTGCATCCGGCACCCAGACGCCAAAGGCGTTCGCGCCGCGGGTAGAAATTCGAGTGTCATCCAGGGGCGCGATGGCGTTGCGATTGACGTTGACCCCGATAGCGTTGTCGCCCGTGGTGAGGATGTCACTGTCGGTGAGATTAGCCCGCGCCCGTTGACCGGCGTCGGCACCCAGCAGATACAGCCCGTGAGCATTGTCGCCAGAGGTCTGGAAACGACTGCTGCTGGCACTGAGCAGGCTGGCACCCGCCAAATCAGCGGCCGAGGAGAACCGCCCCTGCGTCTCCAGGCTCACGCCGATAACCTGCACCTGTGCGCCCTGCCTCAGGTTCAAGGCAAAGGCGCTCTCGCCCACCGTGCTCACCTGCGTTTGGTCCAACATGCCCGTCTGATTCACGCCGGCAAAACTAAAACCATGGCTCGCCTCACCCAGGGTCGATACCCGTGAATCACTGGCCTGCACAGAGCTGTGGGTACCCGTCAGCAGCACCCCATGGCTGAACTGCCCATTGGCGGTAATGACGCTGTCACGGATGTTGATCGGGAAATCATTCCCGCCATCACGCACACCGGGCAAGTTGTTCCCGCTCACGGTGATGGTCGCGCCATCCAGTACCAGGCCAGGCGCGGCTATGGCATGCGCGCTCCCCATGCCCATGACTTCCAGCGCCACGCCCCCTACAACACAGACCAGGCGATACTTCGGTTTAGCAGGCATAAAACACATCCCTTATTTTTTTAAGCTCGCACGAACCCGCATCGCAATACTTGGATTGCAACGCTCGTTCAGACTTTTGCCCTTCTTCTTAGAAACAAGGATTAGCCCCGAAGGCTGTTCCTCACGCTTGAAACCACCGCATCAGTTCCTGGTGCTTATTCGCCGTGAAACCGAGCGGTCTGTACTCCGCTCAGTAGGTCCTTACCTGAAAGGAAAGATTGGCCTCCAGGGTCTTGGCGTCGCGGGTACGCAATTCGGCGACCGGCACTATCGGCTGGACGTCCACCTGCACCGATAACACCGAACCCGTCGCCGGCACACCACCGCTCACCGGAATGATCATGTCCCCCGGCACCACGTTGACTACCGAGCTGTAGGCACCGGCCACCGCACCAAGCGACTTGACCTGGGCCAGGTCAACGCTGCGCCCATCGAGCAAGGCGTTGCTCAAGGCCACGCGAGTCTGCCCCTGCTTGGCGAACTTGAAGTTCGCTCCAAGCTGCTCGCCGTGCAGCACCAACAGCAACTTCGAGGGCTGTGGGCAACTGGCGTTGAGGCTGATGACCCGATTGCCCAGGTTGTGCTGGTTGCCGGCATTCAAGGCAGCATTGGCGTTGGGCGCTATGACCTGCCCGAAATCCATCTGCGACTGGCTCAGGTTGATCTTGCAGTCATCGGCCAAAGCCTGCCCGCTCATTGCCGCGCCCCCCATCAGCAGTACACCGAGAGAGAGTGCTTTAAGGCCCAACATAGACGTTTTCATAAGCGTTCCTCGCCCCGACACGGGGTCGACCATCAGCCGGCCGCGCACGTGGCGTTGGCTGTTTCAAAATAGACGTTCAGATCCGGCTCTTGCGCAAGGCTGAACTCAAGCGCGCAGGACGTGCTATCGGTGGTGTGAATGTTCAGGGCCTCACTCAACTGCCCGTTGGTCAAGAACACCTGGCCGTCATCCACCACCGTGGTGACGAAATGGCCCTTGGCATCGAACACGGCCAGGCCTTTGCCCATCGGTTTGCCGCTGACATCGACCACCCGCAACAAGGCCCGACGTGATTTGACCACCGAAAAGTCGAGCTTCTGTACCGAACCACGGCCGGCCGAAACCGACTTGAAACCGTTCTGGATATCAACGTTGCGCGGCAGACTCTTGGTCTCGATTTCCACCCGGGTGTTCTGGTAGGCATTGAGTTGCGGGATCACTGCATTGCCCCACGGGTCGGTCCATACTGGGCCACTTGGCGTGGTCAATTTGACGCCGCCAACATCGCCGACCTTGACCACGCCGAAGGTATCGGTCAACGCGTAGGGCGACAGCGTCACGCCGTTTTCATGCAACGCCATGCCGCCACGCAATTGGCCGCTATAGCTGGTGCTGTCGGCACCATTGCGCGCGTAACCCAGGTTGACCTGTGCATAACGTGGCTTCAGGTTGACGTTGCCGGAGAAGTCCTGTTGTTTGCGTTCGGTATCACGCTCCGCGCTCAGACGATAGGTCGCAAAATCATTGCTATTGTCATCGTAGGTGGTACCAAAACGGGTACTGCCATCGCGTTTGTTAGCGTACGCCCGCACATTGCGCTTGCCACCCAGGGGCACACTGACGGTCAGGTACATGGCATTGCCGTCGTCGCTGGAAGAGCGCCGCCCGCCGAAAAGCGCCTCCTCACGATTGCCACCCAGAGAGCGCTCGACGTTCAGGCTGACCGTCGCCTGCTTGAAGGTCTTCGTCCAGGACGCATTCAGGTGCCGGGTGTTTTGCCCGTCGAACGTGGTGCCGGTGGAGTAACTGGCGGTCAATCCCCCCAGGACATCATCGTTCCAGCCCAAGGACATACCGTACTGCTCACGGGTAAGCCCTTCGAGATAACCTGGGGTGTGTTTACGCGCAGTGTCGAGCAGATCGCGATAACCCGCAGTCTGCCGGGTGGCATTGACGCCCGCACTGATCCTCGGAGTCAGGCTGGTGTTCAGCGAGATACTCGCCTGGGCGCCGCTCTTGCCTTCCTGACCAGCGTTGGCAAACGTGTTCTGCACATTCAACGAAGTAGTGGGGGTCAGGCTCGAATCCAGGGTCCAGGCCGCGGCACGGTAGTCGTTGTCGCTGAGCATCAGCCCCGTGGACACTTTATTGCTCTGATTCAACAGCCAGCCACCCGAGCCCGTGACAACCATCGGCGATTGCATGTCTCGGGCATCGAAGGTACGCACCTTACCGGCAGCCACTGAATAGCCTGGCTCGCTGAGCGCAACCTGGGCCAGCGACGCTGCGGCAATAGTAAAGCTGCGCTGGGAGCCGTCCGCTTCGATCACTCGCACGTCCAGGTCTGTACGACCGTTCAACAGCTGGACATTCGGCAGTTTGAACGGGCCCGCAGGTACCAGGCTGGTATGAATCAGCGCACCGGCCTGGCGCACCTCTACCCGCGCCGCACTCTGGGCAATGCCCTCGACAGTCGCACCACCCAGCCCGCGCCCTTGCAATGCTGCCTCGGGGATAACCTGCACACCGGTGATTGCCGCGCCCTGGAACACCGAGTTGCGGATGTTGATCTGCCCCGCCTGCAGTGTGGATTTAAGCGGCACGAAGGTTTTTTGCGCATAGGTATAGAGCGACTGGAAGCGGCTGACTTCGTTCTGCATCGAGTACGCCTGACGGCTGCGCACGATCCAGTCACCGGCGTTGAAACCCAGTTCGGTATTGGTCGCGTAATAGCTGCTCTGCCCACCTGAGAACTGGTTGTTCTGCCCCAGCACTTCATAGTTGAACAGCCCGGCGCTACCGCCGCCTTGATAAATGCCCAGGTCTTCGCTGGCCGGGCGAAGGGCATCCCCGCTGACCAGCAAGGCGACTTCTTCGCGGTTCGGGCGCAGTTGCACTTCGGTCTGTGGGTAGGCTGCGGCAAAGTCGTAGCAGCCATCCGTCGACGCTTGATCATTGTTCAACCGAAACTTGTCCGCGGGAACCCGCAGGTTGGCCTGGTCCAGCAGCGCCCGGTCGAAACACAAAGAGCCCTGCGCATCGAACTGCGCTTCAACGCTGCCGCGATTGCTGCCGTTGACCTGCAAACCCACCCGGCGGCGCCCCTCGGAAAACCGGGGTGCCTGGCTGAAGTACTCCGCCACCTTCGGATCGAGGCTGCGGCTTTTCAGCATGTCCAGATCAAAGGACGCCAGGGCCGGCGCATCCTGGAGTGCCGTGCCGCGGGTTGCGACAGGCGAGGCGGCGTTGACCATCTGCATGTCACAGGCGATCAGGCCGGCGATCATCGCCAGCAACGACTTGACCCGCCAGGCTGGCATCGGCAAAGGGAGTTCGCGCGTATTCCCTGGAGGGGAATACACCATCGTTGGTTGAGCAATCATGGGCACACCACTTGGAGAGTTGGGACGGGATCAGTGCTTCTTCAGTGGGGCGTCAAAAGGCTGGGTGGCGAAGCCGTAGAGGGTGACCGGATAGAGGCGCACCGAGGCATCAGCCCCCAAGGTGGTGCCTGCAGGCAGCTCGAAGTGATGAGTCTTGCCCGGCAGGATGTAGCTGGCAGGCAGCTCCAGCGTGAGGTTGGCCGGCATGACGTTGAACGCCTGGTTAAGCCGCACTACGTACCGGCTGTCATTCTTCACCGTCAGATCACGGCCAGTGAGGCTCCACTCCAGCAAGGTCCAGGGATCGGTCTTGGCCGGCAAATCGGCCGGGCTGATCAGCACCGGCAGATCCTGGCGCACCGTCACACCAATTTTCGCTTGAGCGTTGGGGTCTTTTTGCGGGATGCCCTCAAACGTTACCCGCTTAAGCCGCTGGGTGGTGATAGGGCGTTGCGATTGAACGATAAACCGCACCAGTTGCTTTTCACCGGCCTCAACCCGCGCAACTGGTGGGCTCACCACCAAAAGGCTTTCTTTATCCTCCGGCACATTTTCCAGTGAGGTGTACAACAGTGCCGCTTGGTTATCGGTATTGGTCACATTCATGGTGCCTTCACCTTCAGCGACATTAACCAACACCACGGAAGTCTCTGGGAGCATACCGGCGGCCTGGGACGTCGGACTAAGAAAAGCCATCAACAGAATAGAAAGCGCCAGCAAGATTAATTTATTTAAAATATTCATATCGAACACTCCACTCATTAAAATCAAAAAAAAAAAAACAAATCCAACATACAAACTTCAAAAAAAACAGGCAAAGCTACGCCCTGCATGCAAAACACACATAAAAAACAACCCACTTTAAATATTGCGCACGATGAACGTGCGCAATAGCGATCCCTGACAGTTACAAGTAGCGAACGGTCATGGTAGCCAAGCCATCCAGAGTAATAGAGTTGCTCATATCCAGAGTGCTTGTGGGGGAGATACTAGGGGCCACTTCAAAGGTCCCCGTGTAAATTGAGTAGGCTGCTGGAATCAACGTGCCAGGCGCAGCATATGCCTGAACAACGGCACCAGCATTATTCTGCCCCCCCGCTACGACCGCGATCCATGGAGCAGTGCCATTCCGGGAGATGAGGTCTACAGGCGCTCCGTCACCAGTGGCACCGCTGCCAGGTCGCTGGGCAAGGGTGTAACGCCCAATGCTGGCGGTACCTTGAAGGCCAAGGCCAAAACCAGTAGGCCCACCACCGACTGCGCTGCTGACCCGACTATCCTGCCAGGACGTACCAATAGCGATAGGCGCATCGCAGGTGATGGTATACGACATGGTGCGAACTTGAAGAGGCGTTGCAACAGTAGGACTAAGCGATGCAGTAGGGATGACGCCATAGTCGATAACACCACCACCTGCAAAGTTTGGAGTACATGCCGTGGGTGCAATAGTACCGATGACACGCAACTCAGCCGTGTCCACAGCAAACGCACTATTAGCACTGACCGCCAACAATGAACCCAACAGCAATTTTCTAGAAAAGCTCATCAATACCACCTATAAATAAACTTGCATCCAAAGAAAAGGTTATTGAGGTCAAGGTTGATCGTGCTTTACCTTATACCCGTTCACCTGCAACTAGGATAAATAGGTGGCCGTAGTCGAAACAGTGACAGCTGCCCAAGACCGTGTAGGGATTTTCCTACAAACCCAATCTTCCCCATGTAAGGTCTGGAGACTGTGCCTTTCGGCTGCTGCCGGACAGCCCTCACGCGTTTAATGAGTACTGTTTCAAAGATAGTGCTAACTTGGACATCTCCAGTTCTAACCCGGCAACCGCCTGAGCCAGCACCTGCTCATTGTCCTTCGCTTCACACACAGCTTCGACTTGCTCACACGCGGCGATCAGCTTTCTTGCTTTGACGATACGTGCTCCGCCTTTGATCTTATGCGCCAGGTTCGACAGCCCTTGCCAGTCCTGCCCAGCCCCCTCCTCCGATAACCGGGCCATATCCTGCTCATTGCTGATGGCCAGATCATTGAGCAACTCGCGCAGCGCCGCGTGATCGCCGCGTACCAGTTTGTCCAGGGAGGAAAAGTCGATGTCGTCAGACTGTGAAGGTGCTTGCTGCTCTGCCGGCAACTCCACGTCGCCGCCCTCGAAGCTGTCCAGGCGTTTCTTCAGCGACTCCAGGCTGATCGGTTTGAACAGGCAGTCGTCCATCCCCGCCTCCAGGCAACGGGCCTTTTCATCCGGTTGCGCGTTGGCGGTAAAACCGATGATCAGGCAGCGCTCCAACCCTTGCTCCGCTTCGCCGGCGCGAATGGCACGAGACAACGCGTAGCCGTCCAGGATGGGCATGTTGCAGTCGGTGATGACGACATCGAAACGCTGCTTGCGCCAGGCACGCAACCCATGAGCACCGTCCTGGGCCTCCGCCATTTCATGGCCCAGGTAGCTCAACTGCTTGGACAGCAGCAGACGATTGGCCGGGTAGTCGTCGACCACCAATATCTTCAGGCGCCGCTGGCTTGACTCAAGCGTGTCGCCCTCTTCAATCGGCGCTGGCTCGAGTACGGGCACTTGCAGCAACACTTCAACCTGTGTGCCCTCTCCCAGCACACTGTTCAAGTGCAGCTGGCCCCCCATCATTTCGCAGAGTGTGCGGCTGATAACCAGCCCCAGGCCCGAGCCACTGCGACCCGACTGATTATTGTTGCTGGCCTGGGTGAAGGGTGAGAACAGACGTTGCTGATCTTCGTCAGAGATGCCCTGGCCGCTGTCCTCCACCCGCACGCGGACCGACAATGGTTCGCCCGGTGTATCCGCCAGCACTTCGACCAGCAGGCGAACCTCGCCCTCAGTGGTGAACTTGATCGCGTTACTGAGCAGGTTGGAAATGACTTGCTTGAAGCGCAGCGGATCAATCGACACATCACAATCTGCGCGGTCATCCAGCACCAGCTCCAGCTTCAGGTGTTTTTGCTGCGCCAAACCTTCGAAGATCCGCGCCACTGACCTGACCAACTCGCTGAGATTGGCCCGACCAGGGGTCAACGACAGCTTGCCGGACTCGATCCGGGAGATGTCGAGAATGTCGCCGATCAGGTCGAGCAGACCGTGAGCAGCCCCCGACGCAACTTCGATCGCGAAACGATCGAGCACACCCTGCTCGGATTTTTTCAGGGCCAGTTCCAGCATGCCGATCACCGCAATGAGTGGAGGTATTTGAAGAAAATATGACGTGCCGCTCTGGGCGTGTTCTGACCAGTTACTATGCTTGTCCAGACGTAGAAGACATGCGAAACCATTGCAACCTGATGATGCTAAAATGGTA
>NZ_MVOJ01000028.1:0-96278 GCF_002018845.1 Pseudomonas sp. MF6394 | reverse complement strand
AGTTCCAGTACATCCTGCGCGATGAGTCGATGCACCTGAACTTCGGTATCGACGTGATCAACCAGATCAAAATCGAAAACCCGCACCTGTGGGATGCCGAGATGAAGGAAGAAGCGACCCAGATGATTCTGCAGGGTACGCAGCTGGAGATCGAATATGCGCGCGACACCATGCCGCGTGGGGTGTTGGGCATGAATGCGGCGATGATGGAAGATTATTTGAAATTCATCGCTAACCGTCGTTTGACGCAGATTGGCTTGAAGGAAGAGTACCCAGGCACCACCAATCCATTCCCGTGGATGAGCGAGATCATGGACTTGAAGAAAGAGAAAAACTTCTTCGAGACCCGCGTGATCGAGTACCAGACGGGTGGGGCGTTGAGCTGGGATTGATCCAGATTAAGCACTAAAGGAAGCCCTGACATGTTCAGGGCTTTTTTTCGTCGGTGAAAAAGGAATTTGCCATTTCTTGAAGTACATCACGTCAAGCACCTGGCCCGGAAGGGTTCGGATCGCAACCCCAATGCTGTAGCCTTGTGCCCCAATTGCTATCAGCGTTGTCACCAGTCAAGTGATCGGGAAGCTTTCACCGAAGAGCTTTACGCCAAGATTGGAAGATTGGCACGGGAGTAGACTCCCGTTGTCACAGCTGATGTCAGCTTAAAAACTATTAGATAGGACCGAGGCCAACCCGTGAACCCAGACATGCTCGAAGCCGGCCCCGCAGACGCCAAAGTACTTTCCGTCTTTGACTTCGACGGCACCCTCACCCACCACGACAGTTTCGTGCCCTTCCTCAAGTTTGCCTTCGGCACCGGTGAGTTTTATGGCCGGATGGTCAAGCTGGCGGTGCCGGGGCTGCGGTTTTTGGTGCGGCAGATCAGCCGGGATGAGTTGAAGGCGCAGTTGATTCGCACCTTTATGACCGGGGTGAAGAAGGCTTGGGTTGAGCAGCAAGCACAGGAATATTGCCAGGCGCGCTGGAGCAAGTTGATGCGCCCGAGCGGTTTGCAGTCGGTGGCGGATGAGGTGAAGTCCGGGGCGGTGGTGACGCTGTGTTCGGCGTCGCCGGCGTTGGTGTTGCAGCCGTTTGCCGACCGGCTCGGCATTCGTTTGATCGGCACTGAGCTTGAGGTGGTGGATGGGGTGCTGACCGGCAAGCTCACCGGGAATAATTGCCGTTGTGAGAACAAGGTGCTGCGGCTTGAGGCGGTGTACGGCGACCTGGGGGAGTATCGGCTCAGGGCCTGGGGCGATACGCGTGGAGACCGGGAGTTGTTGGCGGCGGCGCAGGATGCGCATTTTCGGCATTTTCATGCGAAGAAGAAAAAGCGGGCTCGGTTGCAGCGGTGATGCGAGTGGGCGGGGTTGGCGGGTGAACCGATGCGATCCCATCGCAGCCTCGCTGGGGCTCGACAGCTCCCACATTTGGATCGGCGTGGTGCGTAAACCGTATTCGGTACGGCATTTTACCTCGCCGCTTACACCCAATCTTCTACCCGCAAACCTGGCACGCGGTCGAACTCGCGCCGGTTGTTAGTGACCATAATCAGGCCCTGCGAACGGGCATGCCCAGCGATCATCTGGTCGTATGAACCTATCGGAGTACCAGCTCTCGCTAGCTCAGCGCGAAGTTGGCCTGTGTGCATAGCGGCATCCTGGTCGTATTTCAAAACTTCCAGACGTGCTGCAAAGCCTTCGACATCAGCCAAGTTTCGCTCTGGGTTAGGTGATTTTTCCGCGCCGTAAATCAGCTCCATCAGGGTTACTGTACTGATAGCTAGTTGGCCATAGTGCTTTTTGAAGGTTTCGCGCACCTGCTGAGGTCTGTTTTTGATTGTGAAGATACAGATGTTGGTATCGAGCATGAACTTGAGCATTAAAAAGATTCCCGCTCTTGGTCAGCAGGCTGATCTCGGTCGTTCATGAAATCCGGCGTGACACCCTCGCCATCGAACCAGCTGTCCCATGACTCACCGGCTGGGGTGATGATTCGGGCCCTACCGATTGAGACGACATCTACACGTTTTACGTCATCCGGCAGCGCAGCTGCCTTTGGCAAACGTACAGCTTGGCTGCGGTTGCTTTGAAATACAGAACCTTGATCCATATTGGCCTACCTCCAGTGGTCGTGTGATTACGCAACGCTACACCACGAAATGGATATGTCAATGGGATATACATTTCGTTACTGGTTGAACGTTGATTTTCGGCAAGCCAAGCATGAAGGCGCTCACGGCCTTCATGAAACAGACCTATCATCCTCTGCGGTCGCGAAAAATAGTAATGAGTATTGAAATTCGTTAAAAAAATCCACTTCTCGCTTCGAAAAAGCTAGCGATACGGGTTTGTAGATCGACGGGCGACCGAGGTGCTCCCCCATCGCAGCCTCGCTGGGGCTCGACAGCTCCCACATTTGAGCTTTGTTGAGGCTTAGGCCGGCGTCTTCAGGTCTACACCCAACGCTGTTGCAAAGGCTTTTACCATCGGGCTTCTCGGCGCGTTGTGACGCAGGATCAGGTTGAACGCGGTGCTCAGCTGTACCTGCTCCGGGCACAGTGCGCGCAGGCGTCCTTCCCTTACCAGTGGCGTGGCGTAGTGTTCTGGCAGAAAGCCCAGGAAGCGGCCGGTGAGGATCAGGATGGCGACGGCTTCCACTTGTGAGGCCGAGGCGGACTGGCTGTCGTGGTTGACGAAGTTGGCCTTGTCGCGATGGATCGCATACCGATGGTTCACCACTTCATATTGGCGAAGGGCATCGGGGGTGATGTCGCTCGCGGTGAACAGTGGATGCCCTACAGCGCAGTAGGCGTGGGCCTTTTCTTCGTAGAGCGGGAAGTAGTCGAATTCTTCACGGCGTTGGTACACCGGGACGATGCCGGCGACCAGGCGCCCTTCCACTACGCCACGTTCAACTTCGTCCAATTGCGAGGCGTGTAGGCGCACTCTTATTTTTGGCGATTGGCGATGTAAGTTGCCCAGGGCGGTAATCAGTGGGGAATTAACGTCGGAGACGGTGTTATCAATAACGCCCACACTCAGGTCGCCGATGAGTTCATTCTGCGCCGAACTAAGCTTGTCGCGAAAACTGTCCACCGAGGTAAATAACTCGATGGAGGCCTGATACACCAACTTGCCTTCTTCGGTCAGCCCGAACCCTTCGCGGCCCCGTGTGCACAGGCGCATGCCGATGCGAATCTCCAGGTCGGAGATCTGTTTGCTGATGGCGGCCAGGCCCACGTTCAACTCGTTTTGCGCAGCACTGAAGCCGCCGGCTTCGACCACGGCCATAAATACCCGCAGTAATTTGAAGTCCAACCCGCTCAGTTGCAGCGGTGCTCGGGTGCCGGGTTTTGGCGGCAGGTTTCCAGAAGTGGAAAGTGGGGTTTCCATAATGCGCGTTGACCTCGAGTGCCATATTCAACAGGCTTGAACCCAATCCTTGAACATAGCCAGGCGGCGATAATGAACATAAACATCCGCCCTTGGCAACCTTGAATACGGCGCGTCAGATGCCGGTTCTACACCGATAAACTTCTGTTGAAACTGCCTCCGACTCTTCTAAAAACAAGCGTGAGGAACACCCATGTCCCAGCCCACCGACCGCCTTTGGGGCGCTCGTTTCAAGACCGGTCCGTCTGCGGCATTGGCCGCGTTGTCGCGTTGCCCTGAGCGTTATTTTCGCCTGACGCCCTACGACCTGGCCGGCTCCCGCGCCCATGCCCGTGAGTTGCAGCGCGCCGGTTTGCTGGATGAGTCAGAAACCCTACGCACTCTCGAGGCCCTAAACCATATCGGTGAGGATTTCGCCGCCGGTCGTCTGCATCCCACCCTGGATGATGAGGACGTGCACACCTTTATCGAACGCGTATTGACCGAGCGCCTCGGTGCCCTGGGCGGCAAGTTGCGCGCCGGGCGCTCGCGCAATGACCAGACGGCCAACGATCTGCGCCTGTTCCTGCGTGACCATGCGCGCACCATCGCCACCGAGGTGTTGGGCTTGCAGCAGGCGTTGGTTGAACAGGCCGAGCAACATGTGCAGAGCATCTGCCCGGGCTTTACCCATTTGCAGCAGGCGCAACCCATTGTGTTCGCCCATCACTTGCTGGCTCACGCACAGTCGATGCTGCGCGATGTGCAGCGCCTGGTGGATTGGGATGCGCGTACGGCGCTGTCGCCATTGGGCGCGGCCGCCATGGCAGGTTCTGCGATAGCACGTCAGCCGCAGCACTCGGCCAAGGAAATGGGCTACACCGGGCCGTGTGAAAACTCCATCGACGCTGTCGCCAGCCGTGACCATGTGGCGGAGTTCCTGTTTGTGGCGGGCATGCTCGGGGTGAATATTTCGCGACTGTCGGAGGAGTTTTGCCTGTGGTCATCGCGCCAGTTTCGCTGGGTGGTGTTGGACGATGCCTACGCCACTGGCAGTTCGATCATGCCGCAGAAAAAGAACCCGGACATTGCCGAACTGGCGCGGGGCAAGGCCGGGCGTTTGATCGGCAACCTGACCGGGCTGATGTCGACGCTCAAGTCGTTGCCACTGTCGTACAACCGCGATTTGAGTGAAGACAAGCACAGCGTGTTGGACAGTGTGGACACCTTGCTGCTGGTGTTGCCGGCGATGGCCGGGATGGTGGCGACCATGAAGGTGCAGGTAGAGGAGTTGCGACGCCAGGCTCCGATGGGTTTTACCTTGGCGACTGAGGTGGCGGATTGGTTGGCCACCCGTGGGGTGCCGTTCAAGGAGGCCCATGAAATAACCGGCGCGCTAGTGCAGGCTTGTGAGCAGCATGAGATTGAGTTGTGGCAAGCCTCGCCGGCGATGTTGGCCGAGGTGGATGGGCGGCTCACCCCGGACGTGCGCGATTGCCTGACCCTGGAGGCGGCGATTGCGGCGCGCAGTGGCTGGGGTGGCACGGCGCCGGAGCGGGTGAAGGAGCAGATTGGGCGGTTGAAGACGGCACTGGTCGCTCAGCAGCAATGGGCCGACACCTACACCGGTTTCAGAATTTGAACGCGCTCACTTTGTAGGAGCGAGCTTGCTCGCGAAGCACCCGAAAATAATGCGGGGTGTCAGGTTGCCCGCGTTAGCGTTGACGATTCTCGCGAGCAAGCTCGCTTCTACAGTGGGCGGTTGTGTACAGCATTTGGAGTAGCAGCATGAGCCAAACCCCAGCAGAGCGCTTGGAAGCCGAGCGCAAGTTGTCCGAGAACCAGTTCGATATCACGCAGTACGAGCATGTCCCGCGGCGCTATTACGGGCGGATGTTTTTTGCCACGTTGATCGTAATTGTGTTGGCGGCGCTGTTGCGCGCGTTTGCCAATGGCCAGATCGAATGGTCCTACATTGGCCAGTTCCTCACATCGCAAGCCATCCTGTGGGGCCTGGTGAACACCATCGTCATGTCGATCCTGGCGATGGCGCTGGGCGTGGTGATCGGGGTGATCACGGCGATCATGCGCATGTCGGCCAACCCGATCCTGCGTTACGTGGCCATCACCTACACCTGGCTGTTTCGCGGTACACCGCTGATTTTGCAGTTGCTGCTGTGGTTCAACTTGGCGTTGATCTTCCCGGTGATCGCGATTCCGGGCCTGTTCAGCATCGACACCGTCGACCTGATGACGCCCTTCGTGGCCGCCCTGCTCGGCTTGAGCATCAACCAGGGCGCCTACACCGCCGAGGTGGTGCGGGCTGGCTTGCTGTCGGTGGACACAGGCCAGTACGAGGCGGCCAAGTCCATCGGCATGCCGAGCCTGCAGGCGCTGCGCAGGATCATTCTGCCGCAGGCCATGCGCGTGATCATCCCGCCGGTCGGCAACGAGTTCATCAGCATGGTGAAAATGACCAGCCTGGCCAGTGTGATCCAGTACTCCGAGCTGCTGCACAACGCGCAAAACATCTACTACGCCAACGCCCGGGTGATGGAGCTGCTGATTGTGGCGGGCATCTGGTACCTGGCGGTGGTGACTGTTCTTTCATTTGGTCAAAGCCGCCTCGAGCGTCGTTTTGCCCGCGGCGCCGGCAAGCGTTCGTAAGTCTGGGTTGAGGAGATTTGCCCCATGAGAAGCATCGTCAAGGCCGTCAACCTGAACAAGTATTACGACCAGTATCACGCCCTGCGTGACATCAATATCGAGGTCGAGCAAGGCGAGGTGATGTGCATCATCGGCCCGTCCGGCTCGGGCAAAAGTACCCTGCTGCGTTGCGTCAACCAGCTGGAAAAAATCGACAAGGGCGGCCTGTGGGTCGATGGCGAACTGGTCGGTTACCGGGTGGTCGGCAACAAGCTGCACGAAATGAGCGAAGCGCAGATCGCCCGCCAGCGCCTGGCCACCGGCATGGTGTTCCAGCGGTTCAATTTGTTCCCGCACATGACCGTGTTGCAAAACATCATCGAAGGCCCGTGCCAGGTGCTCAAGCGCTCGCCCAAGGAAGCCATCGAAGATGCGCTGGAATTGCTGGCCCGCGTTGGCCTGGCGGACAAGCGCAATGCCTACCCGGTGGAATTGTCCGGTGGCCAGCAACAGCGTGTGGCAATCGCCCGGGCCTTGGCGATGCGCCCCAAGTTGATGCTGTTTGACGAACCCACGTCAGCCCTCGACCCAGAGCTGGTAGGCGAAGTGCTGTCGGTGATGCGCGATTTGGCCACCACCGGCATGACCATGATCGTGGTCACCCATGAATTGGGCTTCGCTCGCGAAGTGTCCAACCGCATGGTGTTTATGGACGCCGGCCAGATTGTGGAAGCCGGCAGCCCCGAAGACATTCTAATAAGCCCACAAAACCCGCGTACCCAAAGCTTTATTTCTGCCGTTCGCACTTAACTAAAAAACTAACGAGAACGCCCCCATGAAAAAGATGTTTATCCCTACCTTGCTTGCAGGCCTGATGGCCTCCTCGTGTGTATTGGCAGCCTTGCCGCAAGCCATCAAGGACAAGGGTGAGATCAGCGCGGCCATCGTGCCGAACTACCCGCCGATGGACTTCAAGGACCCGGCCACCAACAAACTCACCGGTTTTGACTTCGACCTGGGCAACGCCCTCGCCGAGCGCCTGGGCGTGAAGATCAAGTGGCAGGAAACCGGCTTCGAGCAGATGCTCAGCGGCTTGACCACCAAGCGTGTGGACATCGTGCTGTCAGGCATGACCGACACCGCCGAGCGCCAGAAGGCCGTGACCTTCGTCGACTACTTCACCAGCGGCCCACAGCTGTACACACTGGCCAAGCGTGAAGAGATCAAGGAATTGACCGACCTGTGCGGTAAAAAAGTCGGGACCAGCCGCCGCACCACCTGGCCGTCGGAAATTACCGCCTGGAGCAAGGCAAACTGCGAAGCGGCGGGTAAGCCGGCAATCGTGGTGATCGGCACCGAAGGCTCGGCAGATGCCCGCGCGCAGTTGCAGCAAAACCGCCTGGATGCGGCGATGCAGGGCAGCGAGACCATTCCTTATTTGATGTCGTTGGACAAGGGTAAGTACAAGCCGGTGGGGCTGGCGATTTCCAAGCAGTTCACCGGGCTTGGGATTGAGAAGAGCAATACCGAGTTGGTCGCGGCGATCAGTGAGGCGTTGCAGGGCATGATTGATGATGGGACGTACGGCAAGATCCTGAAGAAGTGGGATCTGGAGCAGGGGGCGGTCGAGAAGATCAGCATAAACGCAGGCCAGTAAACACTGCAAAACCCTGTGGGAGCTGGCTTGCCTGCGATAGCGGTGGTTCAGCCAATGACGATGCAAACTGGCCCACCGCTATCGCAGGCAAGCCAGCTCCCACACTGGTTCTGTGTTCACATTTAAGTTGTGTTGTCGTGAAGGTATAACAAGGATCCCACCCCACTGTGGCCACCTACTCCCTGGTAATCCGTCGCCTGATGATCTGCTCGGTGACCATCGTGGTCAGCCGCGCCATGACCAGCCCGTTGCTGGCCCTCTGGCTGAGCACACGCCTGGGCCTCAACCAGCAGGACATCGGCCTGCTGATGGGGATTGCCGTGTTTATCGCCACGCTCCTGGGGTTGTACGGCGGCTACATCATCGACCGCCTGGAAAAGCGCAAGCTGCTGATCCTGGCCATGCTCTCCAGCTCCATCGGTTTTTTGTTGCTGACCTTTGCCAGCAACCTCTACCTCACCACCCTGACCCTGGTCATCACTGAAGCCGCGTCGGCGTTGTTCCTGATCGGCTCCAAGGCAATCATCAGCGAGAACCTGCCGGTGGGTGAGCGCGCCAAAGTGTTTTCCCTGCGCTACACCCTGACCAATGTGGGCTATGCGACCGGCCCGATGTTGGGCGTATTGATTGCTGGCCAACTGCCGTGGGCGCCGTTCCTGATTGCCAGTGCCATTGCCTTTGGCAGCCTGTTCCTGATGATCGGTATTGCGCCGACTCAACGGGACGACAGTCATAAACCCCAGAGCTTTCTCAGCACCCTGCGCACCTTGCGCAGCGACCGCACGTTGATCCTGTTCACCAGCGGCAGCCTGTTGAGCACCATCGTCCATGGGCGCTACACCCTGTATCTGTCGCAGTTTTTGCTAGTGGCCTACACACCCGACCAGGCACTGAAAATTCTGTCGGCGGTGCTGGCCTGCAACGCCATCACCGTGATTTTGATGCAGTACCAAATCGGTCGATTCCTCAAGCGCGAGCAACTGCGCCATTGGATCGTGCTGGGTACCTTATTGTTTATTGCCGGGTTGGTCGGCTTCAGCCAGGCGAACAGTCTGCTGAGCTGGTGCCTGGCGATGTTCGTGTTCACCTTGGGCGAGATGATCATTTACCCCTCGGAATTTCTGTTTATCGACACCATTGCGCCGGATGCACTACGGGGCAGTTACTACGGTGCCCAGAACCTGGCCGCGTTTGGCGGGGCCATGAGTCCGGTGATTTGCGGCTACCTGCTGATCAACGCAGCACCCACCAGCATGTTCTTTGCCCTGGCCGCACTCACTGCCATAGGCGGCACCCTGTGTTTCTTGAGCGGGCGCCGCGTGGCAGGTTCTTGCTGATATTTACCCAAGATCCGGCTATTAATAGCCAAACCTCTGACGGACCCGAGCCCCATGAAATTCGACACGGCCTACAGCCTGAGTCTCGACGACAAGCTGTCGATCTATGACGTGCGAGACCTGAATTTCGACGAAACCACCGGCTTCGATTCCGACAAGGACAGCTTTCTGTGCCCCAACGACGCCTGCCGCGCGGCCTTCGATAGCACCAATGCGTTGAGCACTTTCAACGCCAAGAACGTCAACTACCAGCGCACGCCGCACTTCAAGAACAAACCCGGCACTCGGCATATCGATGGCTGCCGCTATGCCGGCAGCCATAAATCGGCGACGGGTGAAAGTGATGACGAGCGTGAGGAAAATTTCCCATCGGAGTTTGTGCTGACGCGTCGACTGTACGCGCCTAAAACGCCGGTAGTCGGCAACGACGCAAGCGCCCTGCAAGAACCGACGAAAGTGCCTGCAAACCGCGCGTCGACATCCTCCGGCAGTAATGACACAACCCCGGACAAAACCAGCGTGTTCGCACACCCGGTGGAGTGCTACGTGTCCAACATCGATGACAAGGACAAGCTCAAGGCCATGCCCTTGAAGATCGGTGAGCACACGGCGACCTACTGGGCATTTTTCAAGAGGATCGAATACCTGCAAGACAACCAGGGTTTGATCTACTGGGGCAAGATCAAGGCCATCAAGGACTACACCAGCAGCTTTCGCATCGACTTCGAGAAGAAGGTGTGGCTCGACAAGAAGCCTTATTCGGTGAACGTCTACCTGAGCAAAAAGCTTATCGAAAACTACCGCAAGCGCACGGCATTCCTGGAGCAGATCAAGGCGGCGGCCAGCAGTGAACGGCCGCTGTATTGCTTTTTCTATGGGGTCACACCGCAGCTTATGCAGGTGCCCAGTAAGAAAAACCCCGAGCAAACGTTCGGGGTATTCAGCGCCAGGATCGAGAACCTGGACCACCTGATTATTCGTGAGGCGCCAGCGCTGGAATCATAAGGGGTTGCATCGCCAGTGGATGAGCGGTAGAAACAACTGTACAAAAACACAGTATAGTTGCACCTCCCCTGTCGAACCTGGAGAAAACCCCATGTCCTCTCTGGCAATGAGTTCTTTCGTAGAACAACAGATCGTCCTGCATCAATTCACCGCCAAACACTGCGCGCAGGCGCGCGTCATGCTGGGCTGGAGCCGCGAAGAGCTGGCTCGCCAGGCTGGCGTGGCGGTACCAGCAATTGAGCAATTGGAAGGCCACGGCGACGTGGACGATGAAACCCGTTTGATCCTGGCGTTTCGCCTGGAGGCCGAAGGGCTGGTGTTTTTCCCGGGGTTCGCACCGGGGTGGGGGATGAGTGCGCGCCGGTTTGATACCCCGGCGACGCAACCTTCTGTGCAAGGCCTCATTTCTCAATTGATGGGTTCAACAGTGGCAACCAGCAGAGGCTGACTCAATTTCAGCCGTTGGTGGCCTCAACCGTTTTATCTGGACTGGCTGGTGTTTGCGTAAAAGGAATACCTGGGAGAAAAGCCGGTTCTCGGATGGCCTGCGAGGCTTGTTCATAACCATAGGCGACAGAGAGCAAGGTGGCTTCACTATTGCCGGAGCCATAAAAATAAAGTGCTGTCGGCATGCCTTCATCATCCATGCCTGATGGAACGGATATACCGGGGTACCCGGCCGCAGCACTGTAAAAATAGTTGTGGGACAGAAAGTTCGACACCATGGCGTCGAGCTTGTGCTCCTTCATGGGGTCATCAACGGTTTTCTGAAATACAGGAAGGATCGCTTCCCACAACGCCTCGCGTTTTTGCGGGGTGGTCTCCAGGTCATTGATCATTTCCAACAGTTTCCGGTCTGGCTCACCCGCTTTGTGCGTGCGTTTGATAAAAGCGATCAGCTCAGAAAGTGATTTGACCGGCAAGCCCTCCCGCCCGGCGAGATAGTCGTCCAGTTGCTGCTTGACCTCGGAGAAAAGCGCTTCGTTATATGCTTCAAAAGCTTCATCTGACACGCTATCTTCCAGCGCCTCCACTGGCACCAGGATCGCACCCTGGGCCTTCAATACCTCCAGCGCCTGCTCATAGTGCTTGCGGTCTGCTCGCTTGGCTGGGTCCTTGGCCTCCTCAGCAGACAGCTCAGGTAAAGGGGTATAGCCAATTCGCTTACCCTTCAAGGCGTCGGAACGCAGGCCCTTGGTATACACAGTGGTCTCGGTCATTGCGTTAAGCGCTTCTGCCGCATCGCAGATATTGCGAGTGAAAGTCCCCACCGCATCCATGCGGGTGCTGGTCATGATGCCTTCGGTGCTGACCAGGCCCGTCGTGGTTTTCAGGCCAAACACACCGTTGTGGGCTGCCGGGCTGATGATCGAGCCGTTGGTTTCCAGCCCCAACGCCACCGGCACATGCCCTTGCGCTACAGCTACTGCCGAGCCAGAACTGGAGCCTGCCACCGGCCCGCCAAGTCGATGCGGGTTCAACGTCTGGCCACCTCGGGAACTCCAGCCATCGGCAGGTGATAGTGAGCGAAAGTTGGACAGCTCACTCATATTGGTTTTGCCTACAATCACCACTCCGGCTTTCAGCAAATTGTCGACGACCTTGGCATTTTTAGTGGCCGGCGCGCCCACCAAAGCCTTTGAGCCTGCGCTGGTCTGCATGCGGTCGTTGGTTTCAAAGACATCCTTCAGCGCTATCGGCACACCATGCAAATGCCCGCGAACACGGCCATCGGCACGCTCCTTATCGCGGGCCTTCGCCTCACTGAGGGCATCCGGGTTGGTTTCCAAGAATGCATTGCCGCCCTGTAGCCCGCGATCAATATTGGCAATTTGCTTGAGCGAGTCCTTCAACAGTGACTCTGAGGTGACGCCGCCTCCCTGGCCCATCTCCACTGACATCTGGCAGGCACTTTTGAAACCTTGCACAGGGTTTGAAAGCTCCTGAAGCAGGCCTGTCGCCCATCCACCTGCCGAAACTGGTCCGATCATCAAATGCCCCTCTTTTTGACTGAGTGTGAGCGCTATCTGCCGATAACACCGCACCAGTCTAAGAGCCGACACCCCACGGTTATTTCAGGCGAATCCTGCCACCGCGTCCTACCCTTCCCAGCCCGGTGTAGGCATCTATACCGTCTATGGCCGAAGCACGCGGTAAGCGCGCACCAGTGCCGCCAAACGATCACCTGCCCAGCGCGCGCCGTAAAACCAGACTCGGGAGCCATCCTCCAGGGTTTCACACGCCGTGGGGTATCCGCTTCTGGAGGCGTGATGGAAGGCGGCTTCCGGGTCCTCCGACACCAGGGCATCCAGGCGAAGACCTGCCACCAGTTCATCGATTTCACGACAGGCCTGCTGACTGTCGCCACTGCGCTGCATGTCCACCGCTACCCATTGCACACCGGCGTGACGCAGGGTGTCGAAAACCCGCTGCAAAGCCGCGCTGCGCTCAACCGGCTCTACCTGATTGCCCTGCACATAGCGCTCGGCATAGCCGATCCGATAGCCCGTCAACGCCTGCGTGGCGGTGAAGGTGGTGTTATTCAATACCAGCGGTACTTCGACCATTACCGGTTCGGTAGGGTCCACGCCGCTGATGGCGACAAGTGATAGCGCCGGGTCACGTACTGGCCGTATATGGGGCGCCAGGGCGTTATACCCAGGGACGAGCGTGGCGCCCGCAGCCTGTTCGGCGCCAAAGACAATAGAAGTGGGGGCTGCATGGGGTGGTGAAGCGGGCACGTCGGCGGCGTTTATTGGCGCGGGCAGTGGCTGGGCTGGGGCGCAAGGCAACCCCATTCTCCAAAGCTTCTTACAGTGGCTGTCCATCGAAACGTCCTCCCGGAGATAAAATTCCCGCGGGATCATCGCACTCTCATTTGGCGTTTGTCGCAGAGCTGAAATCCGCTGAAAAACTCTTTTCCAAGCGGGTTTTCGGCTCAGCCTGCTGCGTGTTCGTTAACCGGTTGAGGCTCCACTTCCAGCCACCAGGCATGCCCACGCTCGGGCTGAATCAAGCGAAATGCCTGGCCCATTGCCGGGGTGGTGATCGAGACATTGCGATCCCAGGCCAGGGCCATGATGCGGTCGAACGGTTCGTGCCAGGCGTGGAAGGCCAAGTCGAAGGTGCCGTTATGAATCGGCAGCAGCCAGCGCCCTTTCAGATCGATATGCGCCTGCAGTGTCTGCTCAGGCTGCATGTGCACATGGGGCCAATCAACATTGTAAGCGCCGGTTTCCATCAGGGTCAGGTCAAACGGCCCGTATTGCTCGCCGATGCGTTTGAAACCGTCGAAATAGCCGGTGTCGCCACTGAAAAAGATACGTCGCGTGTCGTCGATCATCACCCAGGAGCACCATAGTGTCTGGTTGCCATCAAACAGGCCGCGCCCGGAAAAGTGCTGGGCCGGCGTGCAGACAAAACGAACGCCATCGACTTCGGTGCCCTGCCACCACTCCAGTTGGCGCACTTTGCTGGCGTCTACGCCCCATTTGACCAGCGTGTCACCCACGCCCAAGGGCGCCAGGAAGTAGCGGGTCTTTTCGGCCAATTGGACCACTGCTTTGCGGTCGAGATGGTCGTAATGATTGTGGGAAAGGATTACCGCTTCCAGCGCTGGCAGCTCTTCAAGACTGATCGGCGGCTGATGAAAACGCTTGGGGCCGGCCCAACGAAATGGCGAGGCGCGCTCGGCAAACACCGGGTCGGTGACCCAGAATTTACCGCGCATTTTCAGCAACACCGTTGAATGGCCGAGGCGATACACGCTGTGATCAGGTGCGGCCAATAACTGCTCGCGAGTCAGTGGCTGTACCGGAATCTGCCCCACCGGCCGGGTGGTGCGCGGTTTGTTGAACAGCATGTTCCAGAAAATACGCAGGGTCTTGCCCAAGCCACCGTGCTGCACCGGGGCGTCGTTGCTGAAGTGCCCCAGGCCCTGCTCGGCAGGCTTGGGCGCCGAGGGCGCAGGGTCGAGACGGGTTGAAATAGTGGCCATGACGAAGTGACTCCTGCGGTCCGCTCAAGTATTACACTGCACAGTGTAGTTTCTAGATTGCAACAAAATCCGGAGCAAGTAAACTGCTCGGTGTAATTTCATTGTTGAGTCGAATGCCTTCCATGACTGCCCCCAAACGCCTCACCGAGCGTAAACGCGAAGCCATCGTGGCGGCGGCGATTGCCGAATTTCGCGAGAACGGCTTCGAGGTCACCAGCATGGACAAAATCGCCGCCACTGCGGGCGTTTCCAAGCGCACGGTGTACAACCATTTCCCTAGCAAGGAAGAACTGTTCGCCGAGATCCTCCACCAGTTGTGGGCCAGCAGTGTTGCCCAACTGGACGTGATCTACACCAGCGACCGCCCCCTGCGCGACCAACTGCGCACGTTGCTGGAAGCGAAAATGCAGATGATGTCGGACGCCAACTTCCTCGACCTGGCACGCGTGGCCATTGCTGCCACCATCCATTCGCCGGAGCGTGCGCAAGACATGGTCAACCGCCTCAGCGCACGGGAAGAAGGCTTTACCCAATGGGTACGCGCCGCTCAGGAAGATGGCCGCCTCACCTGCACCGACCCGGCGTTCGCTGCCCATCAGATCCAAAGCCTGCTCAAGGCTTTTGCGTTCTGGCCGCAAATCACCCTCGGCCAGCCCACCCTCGACCTTGTCGCACAGGCCCACGTCATCGAATCGGCCATCGACCTGTTTCTCGCCGGTTACGAAGCCAGCACGCAGCACCCGCCCCAGTAAGCCCTGTTGCAGGCGCGACATTTAAGGTCGTTTCTGGCGTATTTACCCGCTGTTTTGCGCAAATGGCCTGGAAGGACACTGATTAATCCCACGGGAATAATCGACAATTCACCTTTCTTATCCGACCACCGGCTCTGCCCGTTGACGCGTGCTGTTGCACCCGCAAAAAAAGTTGACCCAGGACACTATGGAAAACAGACGAGGCAAAGGGCTTTCATTTGCCAGGCGAATCTACACGCCAAGGATTATCGGCCTGGGTATCGGCAGCATCAGCGTGATCGGCGCGTTGTATCCCTTGTCGATGCCCGGTTGGGTCTGGGCGTTGCTGTTGTTCAACGGCATTGCCTGGCCGCACGTGGCGTACCTGATTTCCACCCACTCGCCGTTTCCCTACCAGGCCGAACAACGCAACCTGCTGTATGACTCGGTGCTGGGCGGTTTCTGGGCCGCTGCCGCCCAGTTTTCACCACTGACAGCGGTGACCATTCTGTCGATGATGGCCATGAACAACGTCGCAGCCGGTGGCAAACGCCTGTTCCTGCGCGGGTTGCTGGCACAGGCGGCCGGTATCGCGGTGGCCTGGGGTCTGTTCGGCGTCAAGTTCGACCCCAGCGTCAGCCTCACCGAGGTCTACACCTGCCTGCCGATGCTGACGCTCTACCCGATGGCCATCGGCATGGTCTGTTACCAGTTGGCGATCAAACTGTCGGAGCACAAACGCGCCCTCAGCGCCCTGAGCCGCGTCGACAGCCTTACCGGCCTGCTCAACCATGGTTCATGGAAAGACCTGCTCAACCTCAAGTTTCACAAGTGCCAGCAGCAACAGGGCCAAGCGACCATTGCCTTGATCGATATCGACCACTTCAAGCACATCAACGACGTGCATGGCCACACCGTCGGTGACGCGGTACTGCGCCAGTTGAGCCAAGCGCTGCGCGAACACTTGCGCGAAGAAGACCTGGCCGGCCGCTACGGCGGCGATGAGTTCTGTGTGATTCTGCCGAAAATGCCCCTGCACGCCGCTGCCCAGGTGATGGAACATCTACGCGAAACCTTCAGCGGCTATCGTCATGCGCAGATCCCCGACCTGCGCGTCAGCCTGAGCATTGGCCTGGCGGATTTCCACCCGTCGTTCAAGGACGCGGTCATGTGGCTCGATGCGGCGGATCGCGCGTTGTACACCGCCAAAAACAGCGGCCGCAACCGCGTCAAGGTCAGCGAATGCACGGCCGCTCATTCAGCCTGAGTTGTCTGATGACAACTCGTCCGAATCTTGCTCCGTCCACCTGCTGCAATAGCATAATGCTGCCATTGGTCGCCTGGCCAAAATAGTCCTGCCTGATGGGCGAACTTCCAGGCCGATTGATCACTCTGAGACCGTTGTTCCACCCCCTCTGTCAGCATCAGGAAGCTGGCAATGAGCAAGTCAACCGTAAGGCCAGGGGCCCTACGGGGTCAGGCGCAAATACATGGACCCCGCATACGCTTGCATGCCCGAGCCCTCCACCATGCTATTTCACACTCACAAGAAAACCATCAGTACCCTGCAACACAGCCTTGCCCAACAGACCAGCCTGCTGGACGCCATTGAGCGCTCCATGGCCGTGATCGAATTCGACCTGCAAAGCACCGTGCTGCGCGCCAATGACAACTTCTTCAAGACCATGGGTTACCGCGCCGAACAGATCCTGGGCCAGCCCCACCGGATGTTCTGTACCCCGGCGTTCGCCCGCAGCGCGGATTACAACCAGCTGTGGACACACCTGCGCAACGGCCAATTCCAGTCGGGCACCTTTGAACGAGTAGGCGCCAACGGCGCCTCGGTGTGGCTGGAAGCCAGCTATAACCCGGTACGGGATGAAGCGGGGAACGTGATCAAAGTGGTGAAATACGCCATGGACGTCACCCCACGCCTGCAGGCCGAAAGCGAAGCCAACGCCAAGCTCGAAGCCATCGACCGCGCCATGGCGATGATCGAGTTCAACCTCGACGGCACCATCATCACCGCCAACGGCAATTTCCTGCAGCGCATGGGCTACAGCCTGGCGCAGATCCAGGGCAAGCATCATCGCCTGTTTTGCACGCCCGAGCTGGCCAACAGTGCGGCCTACAGCGAGTTCTGGAAGCGCTTGAACCAGGGCGAGCTGTTCAATGGCCAGTTCGAGCGGGTGGACAAACACGGCCAGGTGGTGTGGCTGGAAGCCAACTACAACCCGGTGTACGACGCCAGCGGGCGCCTGTGCAAAGTGGTGAAGTTCGCCTCGGACGTCACCGCCCGCGTGCTACAGCATGCCGCCGACGCACAAAGCGCCGCACAGGCTTATCACCTGTCGTTGAACACCCAGGAGATGGCGGAAAAAGGCGCCGAGGTGATTCAGAAAACCGCCACCGGCATGCGCGAAATTGCCGTGGATATCGACACCTCTTCGCAACTGATCGCCAAGCTGGGCGAGCGCTCGCAACAGATCACCGCCATCGTCAATACCATTCGCGGCATTGCTGACCAGACCAACCTGCTGGCCCTCAACGCCGCCATCGAAGCCGCCCGCGCCGGCGAGCAGGGCCGTGGCTTTGCCGTGGTGGCCGATGAAGTACGGCAACTGGCGGCGCGCACCAGCGGCTCCACCGCCGAAATCTCCGGCATGATCGCCATGATCCAGGACGAAACCCGCCAAGCCATCGACAGCATGGACGCCACCCGCGACCGCGCCGCCCAGGGTGTGGAACTGGCCAACCAGGCCGGCACGGTGATCCTGCAGATTCGCGAAGGCACCGGCGAGGCGGTACAGGCGGTGAGCGCGTTTGCGAACGAGCGAGGTAATCGCTGACCCATTGGCGCTGGCTGTCTGGAGGTTAACTTCGCAGCCAGCGCACATGCCGCCCCAGCTCATCAAACAGCGTCACCACCGAGCGCAACGCCCGGCAATCAGGCCGCGTCAACAACCACAGCGCCGTATCGTGCCCTGCCAGCGCAGGGCCCAGCGGTTGCAGGCCATCGCCCATGAGAAAATCCGGCAGTGCCGCCACGCCCAATCCAGCCCTTACCAATTCGGTCACCGACTGCATGCTGTTGCACCGATAACGGGGACGCACGCCCGGCAAATGTTCACGACGCCAGATGACGGTGGGGTGATCGGGTAAAAAGTCGTCTGGCGCGATCCAGGCCAGGTCGGCCCAGTCATGGCCTGGGTGCTGGCGCGCATAGTCGGCACTGGCACACACCTGATAGGTCACCGGCCCCAGGCAGCGTCCGACAAGATGCGCTGGCGGCGCCTTCGTCAGGCGCAGGGCGATATCCGCATCGCGGCGGCTGAGGTTGGCGAAGTCATTGGAGGTGCTCAGTTCCAGGGTCAACGCCGGGTAGGCCGGCATGAACTGCGCGAGGGCCGGCAACAGCAAGCCTTGCAACACCGAGTCGGTGCAGGTCAGGCGCACGGTGCCGCTGATCACTTCACCGCCCTGCTCCACGCCAATGCGCGCCGCCTCCAGCGCCTGCTCGGCACGCTCGGCCTGTTGTGCCAGGTTGCTCGCCAGGCTGGTGGGCAAATAACCGGCACGGCTTTTTTCAAACAGGGTCTGGCCCAGCGCCGCCTCCAGCCGTCGCACCGCACGGAACACCGTGGACACATCCACCCGCAGCAACGCCGCCGCCCGCGCCAGAGTGCCGCCGCGCACCAGCGCCAGGATCAATGACAGGTCAGCGTAGTCGATTTGATAGTGCGTGGCTGCATTGAACATGTGGGCAAACGCCAATATTGATTGCGTGAGCGCCAATCTATAGTGGGTATCAACCCACCACAAGCCATGGGACGTACACGATGCCAACCCCCGCGCTGCACCTTGCCCTGATCGGTGACTACCACCCCGATGTGACCGCCCACCAGGCCATTCCCGTGGCCCTGCAACAGGCCGCCGACGCTCTGGGCCTGAGTGTCCAGGTGCAATGGCTGACCACCGACACCCTCACCTGCACTTCTGCCCTGCACGACTTTGACGGCTTCTGGTGCGTACCCGGCAGCCCCTATCGCGATGTCGACGGCGCCCTGCGGGCGATCCGTTTTGCCCGCGAACAAGGTCGCCCTTTCCTCGGCACCTGCGGCGGTTTTCAACATGCCGTGCTGGAATATGCCCGCAACGTGCTCGGTTGGGCCGATGCCCAGCACGGCGAATTAGTACCGGATGCTGAGCGCGCCGTCATCACGCCGCTGGACTGCTCCCTGGTGGAAGTGAGCGACACCGTGCGCCTGGCCCCATACACGCGCATTGCCCAGGCCTACGGCAGCCTGGCTATCCACGAAGGATACCGCTGCCGCTACGGCATCAACCCCACCTTCGCCGACGCCCTGCTGCAAGCCAACCTGATCCCCACCGGCCACGATTCGGCGGGCGACCTGCGCGCGGTGGAACTGCTCGACCACCCGTTCTTCGTCGCCACCCTGTTCCAGCCCGAACGCGCCGCGCTCAAGGGCATCACGCCGCCGCTGGCGATTGCGCTGCTCAACGCCTGCCAGGAGGTATCGGCATGATCGCCAAGACACCCGCCCCACCGTATTACGCGGTGATTTTTAGCTCGCTGCGTACGGATGGCGATCAGGGTTATGGCGAAGCCGCCACACGTATGCTGGAACTGGCCAGGCAACAACCGGGGTTTCTGGGGGTGGAATCAGCGCGGGAGGATGGGCTGGGAATCACCGTGTCCTATTGGACCAGCGAGGCGGCGATCCTGGCCTGGAAACAGCAGGCCGAGCATCGGCAGGTGCGCGAGCAAGGGCGGGCCACTTGGTATGCGGCGTTTCACACGCGAGTGTGCAAGGTAGAGCGGGCCTACACCTTCCCCACTTGAAATACTGCCCCTTGTGTGAACTGGCTTGCCTGCGATGACCACAGGTATCTACACAATCTTGTAGGTTGTAGCAGCCAACGGTAACCACGATGCGAAGCGAGCCGCTCTTGATCTTGCTCTTGATCTGCTTGTGATCTTGATCTCAGGCGCCCCGTTAAACCACGCTGGCCGGAATTCGACAGGGATTTGGGGGGTAAACCGGCAGGGATGCCGGTTTAGCCGCCCCGCGCCATGGATGGCGCGTGGCGGCGGCCCCCCAAATCACTGGCGGATTACGGGCACACCGAGCCTAAGCGAGGTGCCGAGTGGTGGGGCAAGAGCGCTTTGCTTACTTTCGCGCTTTTCGAAAGTGAGCCGCCGTCAGGGCGGAACCCTAAGTGGCCGTTGCCTAAATAACGGATATGTACCCGGTCCAACTGTGTTGACTGCCAGACCGCCTTCGCGAGCAAGCCCGCTCCCACAGTTTTGACCGCGGGGTGTCAGGTAGATAAGTGTCGGCTGGCAGGCCGCCATCGCAGGCAAGCCAGCTCCCACATTTGCTCGTCATCGCTTGCAAAATGACGGACGACTAGCTCACCAAACTACGCAACGCGCTGATCTGCGGGATCTCTACCCGGCGCATATACACGCGTAGCGGCTCGGTGATGTTGATGCGGTCGTCGATATTCTGGTCGAGCAACAACTGCAGGCGCGCTCGGCACAGGGTCATGGTGTGGTCGGCGGCCGGCAGCCAGACGAACTCGGCTGTAGGGATGATGCCGTCATCAGCCACGTCCATGCCAAATGAGTCTTCGCTGAAACGTACGATGTACTGGCCGGTCTTGCGGTTGAGGCCGACAAATCCCTGGAGTTGGTCGGCGGCCTGGCAGATAAGCTCGGAAGTGATGCGCATGGTAAACCTCACTGAAAAGTCCCACAGGGACTGGAAAGATGGTTTACACGCGTGGCAAAAAATACCGCCCTCTGACGGGGCAGCTACCCGTAAGAATACTGCAACGCCCTGCAAAAAAGTCCACAAAATTGGCCGGTGCGCACGTTAATGTCGGTTTGGTGATAGCGCCGTTCGCAATCAATTGTTAAAAAGGACACCTTCTCAAAGTTACCTCCACGAAAGGACTTCGCATATGCCTGTCACGTTTTCCAAAAGCGCCTTGCTGCTGGCGCTGATGCTCGGCCTTGGCCAGGCACAGGCTGCCGAGCCGGTCAGCCCGGCCGAATTGGCGACAAACGAAGGCATCCCCTATCCTGCCGTGATCGCTCACCGTGGCGCTTCCTACGACGCGCCTGAATCCACCGCCGCGGCCTACAAGGTTGCACGCGACCTGGGCGCCGACTACCTGGAACTGGACCTGCAACGCAGCAAAGATGGCGTGCTGTTCGCCCTGCACGACAACAACCTGCAGCGCACCACCGACGTCGCCACCAAGTTCCCCGAGCGCAAAGACGCGCCCGCCAACGAGTTCACCTGGAAAGAACTGCAAACCCTCGACGCCGGCAGCTGGTTCAACGCCGCCTACCCGGACCGCGCGCGCCCTGGTTTCGTTGGCCTGAAGATTCAGAGCCTGGACGACATCATCAAGATCGCCGAAGGCAACCCCTCGCACAAACCCGGCCTGTACATCGAGACCAAGGAGCCCAAGCAGTTCCCGGGTATCGAAGCCGACCTGAAAAACAAGCTGCTGGACAAAGGCTGGCTGAGCTCCGCCGGTTCCAAGCTGGGCAAGAGCAACACCGGTGTCGGCCAGGGCAAAGGCCGCGTGGTGCTGCAAACCTTCGAAACCGCCAGCCTCAAAGAGCTGCAGAAGGAAATGCCCAATACCCCGAAAATCCTGCTGTTGTGGGTGGGTGAAGGCAGTATCGAGCCCAAATCCAAAGTGACCTTCGCCGAGTCTGGCGAAACCACCAAGGCCGCCTACTACGCCAAGCAAGAGCCCAAAGACGCCGCCGAATTCGAAAAGTGGGTCGATGAAGCCAAAAGCCTCGGCGCCATCGGCACCGGCCCCTCGGCAGAGTTGACCGACCACGGCGACCAGAGCTACACCGACCTGGTGAAGCCTGAAATGAACAAGCTGACCCACGACAAGGGCCTGCTGGTGCATGTGTATACCGTGGATGAGCCGGTGGACTTCGAGAAGGTGATGAAGGCCGGCGTCGATGGCATCTTCACCAACCGCGCCGCCGAGCTGTTGAAGTTCTACAAGCGCTGGCCGTCGTCCAGCGTGCAAGACCTGCTCAACGACCATAAGTACTAAAAGCGTTGGTGTCAGTGAGCCATTAAGGATGAGTTAAGTTGCGCCGGTTAATCTGGCGCCACTTAAACAGCTCAACCTAAGAAGGACACACACCATGAAAACTTTGACTGCCCTGTTCGCTGCTACTGCCCTGACCTTGACCGCCGGCCTGGCCCAGGCTGACGTTCGTCCGGACCAGATTCCTAGCCTGCTCAAGTCCGGTGAAGTGATGGCGTTCGAAAAGCTCAACGCCGCCGCCGTCGCCCAACATGCCGGCGCGACCATCAACGATACCGAGTTGGATCACGAAGCGGGCAAGCTGGTCTACGAAGTGGACCTGACCGACACTACCGGCAAAAAATGGGATGTGAAGCTCGACGCCAAGACCGGTGCCGTGCTGGAAAACAAGCAAGACACCTGAGTTGAACCTTGAAAAAACGCGCCACCCTCGGGTGGCGCGTTTTTTTATGCGCGCCTCAAACCGTCACATAACCGTCATACCGCCTTGCAATGATTCGCCTAGGAACCTGTGAAACGTCCTACAGGCCCTTTCTCTGCGAGTCGCCATGAACCACAGCATCGACCACGCCCACCAGGATTCCGATCTGTTTGGCCTGCTTTACGGTTTCCGCTTTCGCCCCGGCGAAAAAGGCCAACAAATTGATTCCGCCACAGCCCTCGCCGCCTTGCAGCAACCGCCAGACCCAGAAGAATTCCTGTGGCTGCACCTGAACCTGGCCCACGCCGCCTGCGAGCGCTGGATGCAGGCGCATTTGTCGCTGCCGGAAGAATTTTTTGAAGCCCTGCACGAGGGCTCGCGCTCCACACGCATCGAGCATGTGGACTCGGCCTTGCTGGCGGTGGTCAACGATGTGGTGTTCAACTTCAGCAGCATGGTGTCGTCGGATATTTCCACGCTGTGGGTGTGCGCCCGCAGCCGCTTGCTGGTGAGCGCGCGCCTGCAGCCGTTGCACTCGGTGGATAAATTGCGCTCGTCGGTGAAGGCCGGCGAACACTTTCGCTCCCCCTTGGAGCTGTTGGTGCACCTGCTGCGCGACCAGGGCGAAGTGCTGACGCAGATCGTGCGCAAGACCAGTATCAGCGTCGACCATATCGAAGATCAGCTGTTGTCTTCGCGACTGTCCATTAACCGCGCCGAACTGGGTGCCGCCCGCCGCGTGCTGGTGCGCCTGCAACGCCTGCTGGCGCTGGAACCGGGCTCGCTGCTGCGCCTGCTCAATCGCCCGCCGCAATGGCTGCAAAAGGAAGACGTGAAGGAGTTACGCAAATCCACCGAGGAATTTGCGCTGATCATCAACGACCTGACCGCCTTGGGCGAGCGCATCAAGCTGTTGCAGGAAGAGATCGCCGCCAACCTTAATGAACAGAGCAACCGCACGCTGTTTACCCTCACGGTGGTGACAGTGCTGGCGCTGCCGATCAACATCATTGCCGGTTTTTTTGGCATGAATGTGGGTGGGGTGCCCCTGTCTCAAGACCCGGAAGGCTTCTGGATATTGGTGGCCTTGGTCGCAACCTTTACCCTGATCGCCGGGCGTTGGGCCTTTCGCAAATTCTCAAATTGAAATAAGCCCCAATTGTGGGAGCTGGCTTGCCTGCTCCCACAGGGGTTATGCGTATGTTCAGTGATTGAAGAGTCCAGCCATCGCTTTGAGCCGCTTCTTGTACACCCGCCGCGCCTCCAAAGCTTCCTCCAGACTCACCGCCACAAACCCCGCCCGCTGGTTAGGCTGCATTTGCCCAATCAAGTCCAGGTCGGCGCTGATCACCGTGCCAATCATCGCGTAGCCACCGCCCGATACCGCATCGCGGTGCAGCACAATCGGCTCCAGCCCCGCCGGTACTTGAATCGAGCCAATCGGGTAGCAACTGTCGACGATGTTGGACGGATCGGAGCCCGCGCCAAACGGCTGTTCCCGTGGCTGGAAGCTCAACGCGCTGCCGCCCTTGAAGCGATAGCCAATGCGATCGGCCTCGGACCCCACCGTCCACGGTTCGGCAAAAAAGCTGCTTTTGGCTTCGTCAGTCAAGCGCTCGTAATACAGCCCCGGCACCACCCGCAACGTCACGTCGCCGCCGACCGAACGCCGCAACGCCATCGGCAAGCTGTTGCCCGCACGCCCCGCACCGCTGGCGGTACCGATCGGCAATTGATCGCCCTCCTGCAAGCGCCGGCCATTAAACCCGCCGAGGGCGCCGAGGGTGTAGGTGGAGCGGCTGCCGAGCACCAACGGCACATCGATACCGCCGGCGACGGCAAGATAAGTACGTGCGCCGGCCTTGGGAAACTCGAACCGCAGCACCTGCCCGGCGCGCACGGCAAAGGCGGTGTCCTGGTGCACCACTTCGCCGTCCAGGCGCGGCGACATCAAGGCGCCGCTCAAGGCCACCAGCGCGTCCTGCTGGAACTCCAACTGCGGCCCGATCAACGTGCATTCCAGGCACGCCGCACCCACGGGATTGCCCACCAGGTGGTTGGCCGCACTCAACGCGTATTGGTCCAGCGCCCCCGACGGTGGGATACCCAAGTGGTAATAACCTTCGCGGCCCAGGTCCTGCACGGAGGTGGCGAGGCCAGGTTTGAGGACCTTGATCATGCCAGCGCCTCCTGCAGGGTTTTCGGATAGCCGATGGGGTCGGCGAGAAAGGCATCCAGGGAAAATTCCACCGGGCGAATGCGTAAATCGAAACGCCCGGCGTCCACCTCGGCGACGGCCCGGTCATAAGCCTCGCGGTCTATAGGCTTGAACTGCACGATATCGCCAGGGCGGAAGAACACCATGTGCGCCTTGAGGTACGCCAACTGCTGCGCCGGGTCGTAGATCGGCGCCGGGGTAACGCCGAACATCTGGTAACCACCCGCCCCTCGCACCGAGTAGATACAGCCAAAGCAGCCGCCGTGGCCCAGGGTCAGTTTCGGTGTGTCGGTGCGTGGCCGCAGGTATTTGGGTACCTGCAATTGCCGCTCGCGTTCGACCATCTGGAACATGAACGGCAAGCCCGCGACAAAGCCGACCATCGACACAAACCACGGCGCGCCACTGTGGGCGGCGATGAACGCGTTTACGTCGGCCAGGCCATTGATGCGTGCGGCGTATTCCAGGTCGGTGCCGCTGGGGTCTTGGTGGCGGTCACGAAAGCGCATCAGGGTTTCGTGAGTCCAGGGGTCGTTATAGAGCACCGGGATTTCGATGATGCGCGTGCGCAAGGTGCGCTCGGCCACGGCCTGGGCTTCGGCGCTTTGCACGGCGTCGAGCAGTACATGGGGCGCGATGCGGTCGGGGTCGAAGCGAATCTGGAACGATGCATTGGCCAGGCACACATCCAGTACGCCTTCCAGCGCCAGGCGCTCCACGGCGCGGGTCACCGCCATGCCCTTGAAAAAAGCCTCCAGGGACATGCTGTCGCTGACCTCGGCAAACAGGTGTTCATCACCGCCGAAGCTGTAGCGGATGGGGGACGTTTCAGCCATGTCTGTTCCTCTTGGAATCATTGTAGAAAGGCAGGCAAAAAAGTAAGGGTTGGATCTTATTGGGGTGTTCTGACGTCGATGCCCGCCTGGTCCAGGGCTGCACGGGTGGCCTCCACCAGTTCCAGGGCGCCGGGGGTGTCGCTGTGCAGGCAGATGGAATCGAATTCAATCGCCAGGTCTTCGCCTTCGACAGTCCGTACCAGGCCGGTCTGGCAGGCACGCAAGACCCGCGCGGCAACCGTGGCGGGGTCCAGCGCCCGCACGTTGCGAGTAAACACGATGGAGCCGCTCAGGTCGTATTCACGGTCGGCATAGAACTCGCGCACCACCGGCTGCCCCAGTTCCTTGGCAATGCGCCAGATCACCGAGTTGGGCATGCAGTACAGCAACAATGTGGGCTCGATGATTTGCAGGTTTTGCACCAACAGCCGGGCGGCCTCTTCATCGCGGGCCAGGTGCATGTAGAGCGCACCGTGAGGCTTGATATGTTGCAGGGTCACGCCTTGGGCACGGGCCATTTCACGCAGGGCTCCGAGCTGGTAGAGCATGTCGTCCACCAGTTCCTGGGCTGGTGCGTTGATATGCCGGCGACCGAAACCCACCAGGTCACGAAAGCCTGGGTGCGCGCCAATCGCCACACCCAGTTGCTTGGCGCGCTCGACGGTGCGGCGCATGGTGCCGGGGT
Organism: Pseudomonas sp. MF6394; assembly: GCF_002018845.1. NCBI lineage: Bacteria > Pseudomonadati > Pseudomonadota > Gammaproteobacteria > Pseudomonadales > Pseudomonadaceae > Pseudomonas > Pseudomonas sp. MF6394. The sequence continues at coordinate 70,261 of NZ_MVOJ01000028.1, read as the reverse complement.
CGCCGGCGTGAAAGCCGGTGGCGATATTGGCCGAGCTGATGTAGGCCATCAGCTCGGCGTCGACGCCGTCGCCGATGGTCCAGGGGCCAAAGCCTTCGCCCATGTCTGAATTGAAATCCACTGCCTGCATCGAGGTCGCTCCGCCAAAGGTGATGCCCGCAAAGTAGGCCGGGGCTTGACCCCTTGGGAAGATCTATTATCAGATGGCCCATCTTCTGAAAATCAGATATCGCTCATGTCCCTTACCTTGCGCCAGGTTCGCTACTTCGTCGCCACCGCCGAGATCGGCCAGATTTCCCAGGCGGCGATTCACTTGAATATTTCCCAATCGGCGGTGACCACGGCGATCAAGGAGCTGGAAGCCATGCTCGGCGTGCAGTTGTTTGTGCGCTCGGCCCAGGGCATGAACCTCACCGACGCCGGGCGGCATTTTCTCAACCGTGCCTATGTGATTGTGCGCAGCGTGGAAGACGCCCTGAACAGCCCGCTGCCGGACTACCGCGCCAGCGGCGTGTTGCGGGTGGCGGCCAGCTACACGGTGTTGGGTTATTTCCTGCCGCACCATTTGCAGCGCATGGAACATTGGCATCCGGACGTGACCATTGAGGTGTTCGAGCAGGAACGCCAGGCCATCGAACAGGGCCTGCTCGATGGCCAGTTCGACATGGCCGTGGTGCTCACCGCCAACCTCACCCACGCAGATATCGTCTCGGAAATTCTATTCAACTCCGAGCGCCGCCTGTGGTTGCCCAGCCATCACCCGTTGTGCGAACGCGATGCCGTGAGCCTGGCCGACGTGGCCCAAGAACCCTACATTTTGCTCACCGTCGATGAAGCCGAACACAGCGCCATGCGCTACTGGGAACAGGCCGGGCAAACGCCCAAGGTGCGGCTGCGCACCAGTTCGGTGGAAGCGGTGCGCAGCATGGTTGCCAACGGCAGCGGCGTGGCGATCCTGTCAGACCTGGTGCACCGGCCCTGGTCCCTGGAAGGCAAGCGCATCGAAACCCTGACCGTCACCGACCCGGTCACGCCCATGAGCGTCGGCCTGGCCTGGCACCGCGAGCGCGCCTTTACCCCGGCGATGCAAGCGTTCCGGGACTACTTCCACGACGCGTTCCTGGCACCGCAGCAGTTGTCGGCACGCCGCTAGAGATGGGCGTGCAGGGTGGCGGCCAACCAGTCCATGAACACCCGCACTCGTAATGGCAAATGCCGCTGGCCGGCGTACAGCAACGACACATCCAGGGGCGGCGCCTGGTAGTCGGGCAACACCGCCACCAACTCGCCGCTGGCCAACAAGTCGCGTATCCCGAGCTGCGGCACCTGGGTGATGCCAAACCCGCCCAGGCATGCCGACTGATAGGCGTCGGTGCTGTTGACCGTCACCCGGCCTGCCATCGGTAACCGCTGCACCTTGTTGCCCACTAGGTACTCGAACCCGGCCGAGCGTGCGCCCAGTGGCCGCACGTAATGCACCAACTGGTGATGCGCCAGGTCTGCCAGGGTTTTGGGCACGCCATACCGTTGCAGGTACGCCGCGCTCGCACAGTTGACCATCGGCATGCTGCACACCCGACGCGCTACCACGGTTTGATCGGGCTGGGCGCCGACGCGCACCACGCAGTCGAACCCTTCGGCAATCAGGTCCACCTGGCGGTCCGAACAACTGATCTCCATGTCGATCAGCGGGTGGAGCGCCATGAAGGTGGGCAGGTTCGGCAAAATCAAACCTCGCGCCATGACATTGGGCATGTCCACCCGTATGCGCCCGGCCAGTTGGGTTTCATCCTGGCGAAACAAGCCCTCCAATTCCTCCATGTGCGCCAGCAGGTCCTTGCTGCGTTCGTACAGCACACGACCATCCTGGGTCGCTTGCACCTTGCGTGTGGTGCGTTGCAACAGCCGCGCACCCAGCAGTTCTTCCAGCGCCTGCACATGCTCGGACACGGTGGAGCGCGGCAGGCCGAGGCTTTCACCGGCCTTCGTGAAACTCGACAATTCCGTCACCCGCACAAAGGTACGTAGTAGCTCTAGCTTGTTCATGGATTGTTCGCCTTATCCGGCCAGTGATTCCGTTATAGCGCTGTTTATCACGTAATGGGCGGACAAATACACTCAGTCCCACTAACCCCATTCGAGGACTGCCCCATGACCCGTAAAATCGCACTCATCACCGGCGCCAGCCGTGGCCTGGGCAAAAGCGCTGCCCTGCACCTGGCTGCGCAAGGCATCGACATCATCGGCACCTACCACAGCGCAGCGGCCGAAGCCCAAGCCGTGGTTGCTCAAGTAGAGGCCTTGGGCGGCCGCGCAGCCATGCTGCAATTGGATGTAAGCCAGAGCGCGACCTTCGATGCGTTCGTTGGCCAGATCGGTACGTTGCTCAAGGATGTGTTCGCCGTGGATCGCTTCGATTTCCTGATCAACAACGCTGGAGTCGGCACCCACGCAAGCTTTGTCGAGACCACCGAAGCCCAGTTCGACCAGTTGGTGGCGATCCACGTGAAGGCGCCGTTTTTTCTCACGCAAAAACTGCTGCCGTTGATCAACGACGGCGGGCGCATCATCAATATTTCCAGCGGCCTGGCACGCTTCAGCCTGCCGGGTTATGCGGCCTACGCGTCCATGAAAGGCGCGGTGGAAGTGTTGTCGCGCTACCAGGCTAAAGAGCTCGGCCCACGGGGGATTACCGTGAACACCCTGGCACCGGGTGCGATTGCCACCGACTTCGGCGGCGGCGCGGTACGCGATAACACCGACGTAAATACGATGGTGGCCAACAACACCGCCCTGGGCCGCGCTGGCTTGCCGGACGACATTGGCGGCGCGATTTCGATCTTGCTGGCCGAGGGCAGCCACTGGATCACCGGCCAGCGGATCGAGGCGTCGGGCGGGATGTTCCTCTAAACGGCTTCCCCTCTGTAGGAGCGAGCTTGCTCGCGAAAAACTCAAGAGCGCCGCGTGTTTCCAGAGGTCCCGCGTTATCGTTGGCGATCTTCGCGAGCAAGCTCGCTCCTACAGGGTAACTGGGGTTTTACCGGCGAATTTCTCGCGCAACACGTCATAACCCCAGTGGTACACGTAGGTGTACGGCAGGAAGAACAGCAACACGCCAATGTCGAGGATGAAGGCTTCCAGCAGGCTGATCTTCATCAAGGCGGCAATCAACGGCACCGCCAGCACAATCAGGCCGCCTTCAAACAGCAGCGCATGCAGCACACGGGTCCAACCGCCGTTGGCCAGTTGCAGGCGGGTTTTAAGGCGGTCGAACAGGCTGTTGAACACCACGTTCCAGCTCAGTGCCAACAGGCTGATGCCCAAGGTCACTGCGCCCATCTCCAGCGCCGGCCGGCCGGTGATCCACACCAGCAGTGGCGTGCAGATCAACAAGGCCAACCCTTCGAAACCAAGGGCTTGAAAAACGCGTTCAGTAAGGGATTTGGTAGGGGTCATGACCCGGCTCCGTGAGTGACGATGGTTGCCATGATCAGGCTTTGTCTCGATACTTCATAACCAATAACCATCGATCAAGGCGATAGTCATGGCCTCCCATGAAGTGCTTCAGGCGTTTGTCCAGGCGGCCACCCAAGGCTCGTTTTCCGCGGCGGCGCGCAAGCTGGGCAAGAGCCAGTCCACCGTAAGCGCGGCGGTGGCCAGCCTTGAGATCGACCTGGACGTGGTGCTGTTTGACCGCAGCAGCCGCAAACCGACCCTCACGCCCGCGGGGCATGTTTTGCTGCAACGGGCTGAGCAAGTGCTGGAAGCCAGTAGCCGCCTGGAGCTGGCGGCCAGTCAGTTATCGCAAGGCCTGGAGCCGAAGCTGAGTATCGCCATGTCCGATACTTACCAATCCGATCGGTTCGAGGTCGCCCTCACCGCCTTCGAACAACGCTACCCGGACCTTGAGCTGGAATGCCTGATCGCGGAATGCGAAGACCTGATCGCGCTGGTGCAAAGTGGCCGGGCGCAGATCGCGTTTATCGAGCAACAGGAAGTCTACCCGCCGGACCTGACGTTTTCCCCCGTGGAGGAACGCACGGAGATCGCGCTGTTCGTCTCGCCTAAACACCCGTTGGCGAGCCTGGAAAAGGTTGCCCCGCACACCCTGCAACAACACCGGGAGTTGCGCTTGGCGAGCATCATCAGCCCCAATGAAAACCGCGGCACGCAACGCGTCTGGTCGGCGCCCAGTTACCTGATGCTGATGGAAATGGCGCAGCTGGGTTTTGGTTGGGCACCCATACCGCGCTGGCTGGTGGAGCGCTTTGGCGGCAACCAGTTGGTTGAACTCAAGGTGCGCAGTTGGCCGCGTTCAGTGGCGGTGGATGCGCTTTGGTCGCGGCAACAGCCGCCGGGGCCTGCGGGGAGCTGGTTGCTGGAGAAGATGCTGGAATGAGCCTGTAGGAGCGAGCTTGCTCGCGAAGAACGTCAACGATAACGCGTGCTTCCTGAAGAAACGCGGCGTCGGTGAGTTTTTCGCGAGCAAGCTCGCTCCTACAGTTGGATCGTCACTGTCTGGGGGAATTGAGTTCGGCGAGGCGTCCCGTGATGAAGCGTTTTTCTGGCGCCTGTTGGGTCCGGGCCAAAGCTTTTTCGTACGCGCTGCGGGCTTCGTCAAACCGCCCCAACTGCCGGCAAAACTCCCCACGCGCCGAATGCGCCAAGTGGTAGTCCTGCAACTCACCGCGCTGCAAAAGGTTGTCTACCAGCGCCAACCCCGCCAACGGCCCCTGCTCCATCGCTACCGCCACCGCACGGTTCAACTCGATCACCGGCGACGGCACAGCCCTGAGCAATACATCGTAGAGCCCGACAATCTGCCGCCAATCGGTTTGCCCCGCGCTGGGCGCCTCGGCGTGTACGGCGGCAATCGCCGCCTGCAGGCAATACGGTCCAAAGCGCCGCGTGGTGAGCGCCTGCTCCACCAGTGCGCAGCCTTCAGCGATCAAGGCGCTGTCCCAAAGCGTACGATCCTGAGCGTCCAACAGCACCAGTTCGCCGCTGGCAGAAGTACGGGCGGGCCGGCGCGACTCGTGCAGCAGCATCAACGCCAGCAAGCCCATGACTTCCGGCTCGGGCAGCAGCTCCAGCAGCAAACGGCCCAGGCGAATCGCCTCCAGGATCAGCTCTTCACGGGTGAGATCGGCACCCGCTGAGGCCGAATAGCCCTCGTTGAACACCAGGTAAATCACCCGCAGCACACTGTCCAACCGCTCGGGCAATTCGGCTCGGGACGGCACTTGATAGGGGATTTTCGCCTCACGGATCTTGCCCTTGGCGCGCACGATGCGTTGGGCAATGGTGGTGGGTGTGACAAGAAAAGCGTGAGCGATGGCCTCGGTGCTCAGGTCGCAGATCTCGCGCAAGGTCAGCGCAACCTGGGCGTCGGCTGCCAACGCTGGGTGGCAGCACGTGAATACCAGGCGCAGGCGGTCGTCTTCCACGTCTTCATCACTCCACGGCGCGGCCTCCAACGCGTCGGCCTGCGCCTCCAATAACGGGGTGAACCGCGACTGGCGCCGCAAGCGGTCGATGGCCTTGAAGCGGCCGGTGGACACCAGCCACGCACGAGGATTATCCGGCACGCCATCCTCGGGCCAGCGCTGCACGGCGACAAAAAATGCTTCGTGCAGCGCCTCCTCGGCCAGGTCGAAATCCCCCAGCACGCGAATCAACGTCGCGAGCACGCGGCGTGATTCGCTGCGGTAAATGGCGTCGATCTGCGCGGTCAATCGGCCATGTCCTCGGTCACCCACTTCACCAGGCGCTCCAGGCTCCGGCCCCAGCCATCATGAAAGCCCCATGGCCTGGTGGGCCTGCTGGACAGTTCAAATTCAGCGGGTTGAGTGTTCACTGGGAAACCTCCTCAAGGCTTTTGATTATTGTGTTGAGAGATCCAATTGGCGCACGGGGCGCACTTCCACACTGCCGACCCGAGCCGCCGGAATGCCGCCCGCCACCTGGAGCGCTTCATTGAGGTCCTTGGCATCGATCAGGTAGAACCCGGCGAGCTGCTCCTTGGTTTCGGCAAACGGCCCGTCGGTGATCGACAGCTTGCCGTTGCGCATGCGCACGGTAGTGGCGGTGGTCACCGACTCCAGCGGCTCGGCGGCCAGCATGCGCCCGCTGGCCTGGATGGACTCGGCGTAGGCCAGACATTCCGAGTCATGGGGGCTGTCGGGCGAGGTGTGCAACACCTGTTCGTCGCTGTAGATAAGGCACAGGTATTTCATGGCGTTCTCCGTTTTCGGACTACTGACTATAGTTCGCGATGCTCAAGGTTTCAGGTCGAACAACGCCGTGCCGCTGTGCATATCAAACGGTGCCGACCAGTGCTCGTGCACCACCTTCCATTGGCCATCGATGCGCTGGTAGCCGGCGGTTACGCGCATCCAGCAAGCCTTCACCTCACCGTCCGGCCCGGCGCCGCCGCAGTGGGCCAGCCAATGGGCGAATGCGCTGTCTGGCGCTTCGACGACATGCAGTTCATGAAACTCGAAGATGCCGGGCCCGGGGCAGTGCTCCATGCACGCTTCCCAGTGTGCGCGGTAGGCCGCCTTGCCTTTGAATTGCAGGGCGGTTACGGCGTCGAACGAGACGATATCGTCGGCGTAAAAGCTGACAATCTGGTCGATATCGCGGCTGACAACGGCGTGTTTCCATTGCTCGATCAGGCTCTTGATTGCAGTGCTCATGGCGATGACTCCTTGGGGTGAAAAATCACGGAAGACACCCTTAGTCGAATGGCCCGAAGGGAAATCGACATACCCCTGAAAAATAATTTCCCATGGCCCAAACCCGATAAACTGCCACTTCCCTTGCAGCCGTTCGGACAGCCCCATGCAAACCCGCCTCGTTGCCTACGAGGCGCTGAACGCTGTGCAACAACAGCAAGTCGGCGCCATCGAAGTTCACCCTGAACAACTGCCGTTTTGCGGTGATATGTATTGCGCCCTCAATACCCTGCTCGCCAACCCGAGCCCTGGGGTCAAGGGCTTCGCGCTGTTGGCCAACGACCTTCCCGTGGCGTTCCTGCTGCTCAAGCGCCCGCCGTGCCTGCCTCATTGGGCCGATGAACACAGCGCCACCCTCCACGCACTACAGGTAGACCGGCATCAGCAGGGGCGTGGATACGGCAAGGTGTGTTTGCGGGCGTTGCCCGCCGTGGCGCGCGAGGCATGGCCGCAGATCAAGGGGTTGGAGTTGTCGGTGGATGCCCACAACCTGGCGGCGATGGGGTTGTACCTAAGGGCGGGATGGGTGGATCGCGGTGAGGCGTACAAGGGCCGCGTAGGGTATGAGCGCCGGTTGAGTTTCAGGTTTGATCCATAGCGGCAATGTCACGTAAACATGACTTTTAAGCGTGCATGTCGTGTTTACGTGACATCAGGCGCCGTGTCAGCCCCGCTCCCCGATCGGCAGCCAGATCTCCACCGTCCCCGTGCCCTTCCTGGCATCGAAATCCGCGCTGTAGCGCTCAAAATCCGCGCCCATGACCTTGTAGCCCGAATGCGGCAGCCATTCGAACATGATGCGTTCGTAGGTTTGCTCAAGCGCCTGCACCGGCCCGTAGTGGGGGAACACGGCATAGTTGAGTGGCGGAATTTCGATCACCTCGAAATTGCTCGGCACGTCCTTCTTGGCCGGGACTTCAACACCTGCCAGGTAATCGAATTCGCCGTGATGCGGGTTATGGCACACCCCGTAGGTCACACCGCCAATGCGCTTCTTGATGTCCTTGATGCAGGTATCGAACAACTCCCACAGCCGTGGGATATCGCCCACGGTGGCTTTCGAATATCGCCCTTGCACCCCGGCGATCACCAAGGCTTTGCCGGCTTCCAGGCGTGGCTCCAACGGTTGTTTTGTCTGCTGATCCATACGAACAGTCTCCTTCTTATGAGGGAACAAACCCGCATCGAGTATAGGGGCATATCTGCGTTGCACTCCATGTAGAAAATTTCCTACGCATCTGGACAACGGGCCATCATCGCCCGTATTGTCTGCCCCGCAGGCCACCGCAGTGGCCGACGTCGCTCGGACGGTTCCGGGCGCTTACGTACCTCGAGGCAACAATGGCAGACCAAGGTTCGCCGCGCCGCTTTGCGCGCATAGATCGACTCCCCCCCTATGTTTTCAATATCACTGCCGAGCTGAAGATGGCTGCGCGTCGGCGCGGCGAAGACATCATCGACTTGAGCATGGGTAACCCTGACGGCGCCACGCCTGCTCATATCGTGGAGAAAATGGTCACCGTCGCCCAGCGCGACGACACCCACGGCTACTCCACCTCAAAAGGCATTCCGCGCCTGCGTCGGGCAATCTCGCGCTGGTACAAGGACCGTTACGCGGTGGATATCGACCCCGAGTCCGAAGCCATCGTGACCATCGGTTCCAAGGAAGGCCTGGCGCACTTGATGCTGGCCACCCTGGACCAAGGCGATACCGTGCTGGTCCCCAACCCCAGCTACCCGATTCATATCTACGGCGCAGTGATTGCCGGCGCCCAGGTGCGTTCGGTGCCACTGATACCCGGCGTGGACTTCTTCGCTGAGCTGGAGCGCGCGATTCGCGGCTCGATCCCCAAGCCGAAGATGATGATCCTCGGCTTCCCGTCCAACCCCACCGCGCAGTGCGTGGAACTGGACTTCTTCGAACGGGTGATCGCCCTGGCCAAGCAGTACGACGTACTGGTGGTGCACGACCTGGCCTACGCCGACATCGTCTACGACGGCTGGAAAGCCCCGTCGATCATGCAAGTACCCGGCGCCAAGGACATTGCGGTGGAGTTTTTCACCCTGTCCAAGAGCTACAACATGGCCGGCTGGCGCATCGGCTTCATGGTGGGTAACCCGGAACTGGTCAATGCCCTGGCGCGCATCAAGAGCTACCACGACTACGGCACCTTCACCCCGCTGCAAGTGGCGGCAATTGCGGCGCTGGAAGGCGACCAACAGTGCGTCAAAGACATCGCCGAGCAGTACCGCCAGCGCCGCAATGTGCTGGTCAAAGGCCTGCATGAGCTGGGCTGGATGGTGGAGAACCCGAAGGCGTCGATGTATGTCTGGGCCAAGATTCCCGAGCAGTACGCGGCCATGGGCTCGCTGGAGTTTGCCAAGAAACTGCTATTGGAAGCGAAGGTGTGTGTGTCGCCGGGGATCGGCTTTGGTGAGTATGGCGACGATCATGTGCGCTTTGCGCTGATCGAGAACCAGGACCGGATTCGCCAGGCCGTGCGCGGGATTCGCGGGATGTTCAGGGCGGATGGGTTGGTCAGCAAGGCCTGACCTGATCCACCTGAAGAAACCCAATCAATGTGGGAGCTGGCTTGCCTGCGATGGCAGTGTTGGATTCACTACCGCTATCGCAGGCAAGCCAGCTCCCACACTTGATCAGTTCCCACTCTTGCTTTGGGGTGTGGCTTACACCACCAACGACAGCAACATGATGAAGATCAGCGCCACGATCGACAGAATGGTCTCCATCGCCGTCCAGGTCTTGAACGTCTCGGCCACGGTCATGTTGAAGTACTGCTTGACCAGCCAGAACCCCGCATCGTTGACGTGAGACAGGATCAACGAACCTGCGCCCGTCGCCAGCACCAACAACTCACGGTTAACCCCAGGGATCATGCCCACCACCGGCACCACAATGCCTGCGCCAGTAATGGTCGCGACCGTGGCGGAACCGGTGGCAATCCGAATCACCGCCGCCACCAGCCACGCCAGCAGGATCGGGTTGATCTGCGCGTTCACCGCCATATGGCCGATCACGTCACCCACACCGCTGGTCACCAGCATCTGCTTGAAGCCACCACCGGCACCGATGATCAGGATGATCGCGGCGGTCGGCGCCAGGCTGGCGTCGAGCAGCTTGAGGATCTGCTTGGAGTGGATGCCCTGGCGATGGCCAAAGGTGTACAGCGACAACAGCAAGGCCAGCAACAGCGCAGTGATCGGGTGGCCGATCATGTCCATCCAGTTGCGCACCACGTTGCCTTCGGCAAACGCGATGTCGGCAAAGGTTTTGAGCAGCATCAGAAACACCGGCAGCAGCACGGTGATCAGGGTGATGCTGAAGCTTGGCAGCGACTTGTTGCCGGTCTCACGGGCCAGTTGGTCCACCAGTTCCTGGGACGGGTTACCGGGGATGTACTTGGCGATGAACGTACCGAAGATCGGGCCGGCGATGATGGCGGTCGGCAGGGCGACGATCAGGCCGTACAGGATGGTCTTGCCGATATCGGCACCGAACACGCCGATGGCCAGCAGCGGGCCTGGGTGCGGTGGCACCAGGCCGTGCACCGCCGAGAGGCCAGCGAGCAGCGGAATACCGATCTTGATCAGCGACACGCCGGTACGCCGGGCGACGATAAACACCAGCGGGATCAGCAACACAAAGCCGATCTCGAAGAACAGCGGGATGCCCACCAGGAACGCGGCGAACATCATCGCCCACTGGACCTTTTCCTTGCCGAAGGCGCGGATCAGGGTCTGGGCGATCTGATCGGCACCGCCGGACTCGGCCATCATCTTGCCGAGCATCGTGCCCAGCGCGAGGATGATGCCGACAAAGCCGAGCACCCCGCCGAAACCGTCCTGGAACGCCTTGATGATCTTGTCCACGGGCATGCCCGAGGTCAGGCCGAGGAAGCCGGCCGCGATGATCAGTGCAATGAACGGGTGCACCTTGAACTTGGTGATCAGTACGATCAACCCGATGATAGTGACTACTGCATCTAGCAGCAGGTAGGACTCGTGGGACATGCCAAACATGGGGGGTCTCTCCTGTTTGTTGTTGTTATTAAAGCGGGTGTTGAACTTCCTGCCGGGGATAGCGCTATCTTTCCGGCAAAAAATTAATGAGTAGGTTCAAAGCCGTGCTTGCGCCACCAGGTATCGGTCTGCTCGGCCAGCTCCTTCACGCTGTCTTCACTGGCGTTCAAGGCCAGGGTCAGCGGCTCGCCCTTGGGCGATTCAAGGGTGGCGAACTGGCTGTCGATCAGGCTGGCCGGCATGAAATGGCCGGGGCGGTGAGACACGCGGTCGGCGGCGACTTCGCGGGTCAGCTCCAAGAAGACAAACCCCAGACCCGGCGCGGCTTCGCGCAGGTGGTCACGGTATTTTTTCTTCAGGGCCGAACAGGTCAGTACGGGATGCTCGCCGGCTTTCAACGCGCGGCGCAGTTCATCGCACAGGATGTCGAGCCAGCCGGCGCGGTCGTCGTCGTTGAGGGGGTGGCCGGCGCTCATCTTTTCGATGTTCGCGGCAGGGTGAAAGCTGTCGCCTTCAATGGCAGTGGCGCCGTTGAGGGCGCACAGGGCTTGGCTGACGCTGGACTTGCCACAGCCGGAAACACCCATGATGACCAGGGCGGTAACAGGTTGACTCATGAAACACCTCAGGACGCAGATAGCGCTACCTTTGCATAGCGTAAGGCTAGTGCAAAAACAGGCTTTTCCCGCGCCGACTTGTCATTTTTATGGAGTGACGCGTGCATCCGCTCCAATCATTCGAACCGGATCAGGCAACCCTAGGTTCAATAATTTGCAGCCCTTTGGAGACAGCGCTACCTTAGTGCCTCGATTTTTGTTTGGCAAGCCGCCTGATGACCTCCAAGAACGATAAAAATACCCGCACAACGGGCCGCCCTACCCTCAATGAAGTGGCGCGCCTTGCTGGCGTCAGCCCGATCACCGCCTCCCGCGCCCTGCGCGGTATCAGCACGGTGGCCACCGAACTGGTGGAAAAAGTGCAACAGGCCGCCGCCGAACTGAGCTACGTGGTCAACCCCGCCGCCCGCGCCCTGGCCTCGGCGCAGAGCCATTCGGTGGTGGTGCTGGTGCCGTCACTGTCCAACCTGCTGTTTATCGAAACCCTGGAAGCTATCCATCAGGTACTGCGGCCCAAGGGCTTTGAAGTACTGATCGGCAACTCCCATTATTCACGCGATGAAGAAGAAGACCTGTTGCGCAACTACATGGCCTACCAGCCACGAGGGTTGTTGCTGACCGGCTTTGACCGCACCGAAAGCGCGCGACGAATGGTCGAGGCCAGCAATGTGCCCTGCGTGTACATGATGGATCTGGACCCCAATGCCGGGGTGAACTGCGTGGGCTTCTCGCAACTGGCCGCCGGCGAGACCGCGGCCGCGCACTTGCTGTCCCGGGGTCGCAAGCGCCTGGCCTATATCGGCGCACAACTGGACCAACGTACTTTGCTGCGTGGCGAAGGCTTCCGCCGCGCCTTGCAGCAAGCAGGCATGTACGACCCGGCGCTAGAGCTGCTGACACCACGCCCTTCCTCCGTGGGCCTGGGTGGTGAACTGTTTTTACAACTGCTGGCCGCCCACCCGGATGTGGACGCGATCTTCTTCGGCAACGACGACCTGGCTCAGGGCGCCCTGCTCGAAGCCCTGCGCCACGGCATCAAGGTACCGGAACGTGTAGCTGTGCTGGGCTTCAACGACCTGCCCGCCTCGTCCTTCATGGTGCCGCGCCTGAGCAGCATCAGCACGCCACGGGAAGCCATCGGGCGCCGAGCGGCGGAGCATCTGCTGACGATCATGGCGGGCAACAAGGTGGCCAAGCCGGTGGTGGATATGGGGTTTGAGTTGCAGGTGCGCGAGAGCACCTGATCGTCGAGCCAAACACAATCAATGTAGTGTCCGCAGAATCAGCGCCTGGCACAGATTCCCTGTGGGAGCGGGCTTGCTCGCGAAGGCGGTGGGTCAGTTAATCAATCTTTAACTAAACCACCTGAAATCGCCATTTCCCTTTCAACAGGCGGTTGTCAATGTACGCAACCACTCATCGGCCGACGCAGAAAACTGTCATAAATGACAGTAGACGCGAACTGTGTACGCGGCCTAAATATTAGGCGCAGCCCCCCGGCATGCTCATTAATTCTCAAGGAGACTCATCATGAATTCGCCCAACAAAATCACTGGTTTCTTAAAAGAGGCTAACCAGAGTTTTGATTCTCACAACATTCTCCACTTGAATACCTTCCCTGGCACAAAAAACACCACACTGGCGTTCATACAGGACAGCCATTTTATTGCTTTTGAAATAGATAAGAACTTCGCAGTAGGCACCTATAAACTTGATTCAAAACAGGAGGGGAATGTTCAAGTTATTTATAACGTGCCTAATCCTAATGGGGGTTCTTATCAATACCCGGCCACCTCGGGGACATTTGAAATCGTCAACAACGAAAACAATATCCTTGATGCAAAATTTGCCTTCGTAGCCGCCAAAACCGACGACCCAAACGATATTATTACCGTCGAACGTGGCGTGTACTACATCAATAATTTCAATGCTCCTCAATAAGCGCTCACACAACCATCCACCTGAAGGCAGCACTGCGCCTGGTCAGGCAAGTGCTTGCCTTTTCTGATCTCTGCCCAACCTCGCTACAGCTCCCAAACGTCTGGTAAATTGCCCCTGTCGTCTGCCCCGCAGGCCACCGCAGTGGCCGAATTCGCTCGCACGGTTCCGGGCGCGAGATGCGCGGGATGTTCAGGGCGCCTGACCTGATTCACCTGAAGAAACCCAATCAATGTGGGGGCGGGCTTGCTCGCGAAGGCGGTGGGTCAGTCAATCAATCTTTAACTGAACCACCTGAAACTCAGAATTCCTACGTAATCGTGTAAGAGCAGTCAGAGCGCTGTGGGACGCCTGTAGGAAGTGCCTGACATTGCAGCAAGCGCCTTGCTCCGCTGCCTACGCTTACGTCAGAATCCGCCGGCTTGTGCGCCTCGGTGGCGGTCTCTAAAGTTTGACGGTCGCTGAATTTCTCGGTGATCGGGTTTAGTAGCCCGAGTTCGGTCACTCTAAGTGCATAAGTCTGCCCGCGTTAATGGCGGCTGTGCGTAGGGCACTTTCGGGTGCGCCGGCTTTGAGTGTCCACCGGTCTACTAACCTGCGTACAGTTGCCTCCATCGTTTAGTAGCGATGCGGCGGCAGCCCATTCCAGGATGCTCTAATGATCAAACAAATCGATACGCCGCCAACCACCCTCTTCACGCTCATACCCGATATCTCCACCGAAACCCTACTGGCCAACAGCTACGAAACCGTCTGCTCTGTCAGCACCCTCCTGCTCGACCTATCCGATGACCTCACTGGCAAACACCGCGATGTAGCCCTGGCCATTCATCAATTGAGCGAGCTGAGCGTATTGCTGGTGGGCAAGGCCATGGACCAACACACACCACGCTGTTAAGACCTCAATCGGCCATGGAGTGGGAGGGGCTTGCTCCCGATAGCCGTCCGTCAGTCGATGTTTCCAGTGACTGAGACTACGAAATCGGCAGCAAGCCTTCTTAATTTAACGCGTTAGCCATCACGGCTCGCAGCGTCAAAACCCTTCACCCTATTCCTTGAAATACAGCATAACCACTGTGAGATCTACCAGTAGACGCCTTTGAAAGGCTGTCATTTAATCGAATGACCGCTTGCACTCAACAGTGGTCCTTACTACGTCAAAAGAGGCCTGCACTATGGACGCTAAAAAAAGAAAACGTCACAGATCAACAGCGAGCTTCACTCTTAGCAAATCTCCCTATGGCGAGTTCGCTGCCACCCAAATCTTTTTGTACGATAGAACACAAACCCTTCTCGTGATGGGCCGTTGCTCTATCAAGGACAAGGAAAATGAAATTCTGCAGGTCGGACTGGTACTGCCAGCACCGGATGGCGAGAGCACAGGGGAACTTGGCCCTATACCCGGAAAAATTCCTTTCGCCTATTTCGACCATTACATAGGTGATGAAGGTATCTATTATGATGCCGAAAGCGGAACCTTCAACATTACACTTATAAGACAAGCCCAGCACCTCACAGGAAACTTCTCCTTCATCTCTCGGGGAAGTGAATTTGTGGGTACTTTCAACGTGAACAACTTTAGTGAAGAATGATCCTGCTGCTACGTGCGGGCTTTAACATTCAAAGCCTGCACGTTCTTGAAACGCCTTCTCGACTCCCGCGAGCGATACGTTAATCCTAACCGCCCAAACACTCGTCGTAGCCCGCGACGCCTGCTAAATTGC
Organism: Pseudomonas sp. MF6394; assembly: GCF_002018845.1. Lineage (NCBI taxonomy): Bacteria > Pseudomonadati > Pseudomonadota > Gammaproteobacteria > Pseudomonadales > Pseudomonadaceae > Pseudomonas > Pseudomonas sp. MF6394. Next base: position 55,204 of record NZ_MVOJ01000028.1, on the reverse strand, counting down.
CCTTGTCATCTCTTCATCTTCAGGGAAGCACCATGGGCCATTCACTGAAAATCCTGGGCCGCACCTCCTCCATCAACGTGCGCAAAGTACTCTGGACCTGCCAAGAGCTGGGCATCGACTATGTGCGCGAAGACTGGGGCATCGGTTTCAAGCCCACCCAATCCCCCGATTTCCTCGCCTTGAACCCCAACGCCCAGGTGCCGGTGCTGATCGACGACCATGGCGTGCTGTGGGAGTCCAATACCATTTGCCGCTACCTTGTCGGCCTCTATCAGCGCCATGACTTGCTACCCGTTGAGCCTGCCTTGCGTGCACGGGTCGAACAGTGGATGGACTGGCAAGCCACCGAACTCAACCCTTCGTGGGGCTATGCGTTCCACGCACTGGTGCGTCAAAACCCGGACTATCAGGACCCGCAACGCATCCAGGCGGGTGTGCAGGCCTGGAATGACAAGATGGCCTTGCTTGAACAACAGTTGACCAAAACCTGCGCCTACGTCGCCGGCGAAGAGTTCACCCTCGCAGACATCTTGATAGGCCTTTCTGTGCATCGATGGCAGATGACCCCCATGGAGCGGCCACCCTACCCCGCCATCGCGGCGTATTACCAACGCCTCAGCCAACACGCCGGTTTCAAGACCTTCGCTCTCGACGGCCATAATTAGAAAAGCAGTTGCGCGCTTTAAGCACTCCCAAACAAAAGCGGTGTGGCTTAAAGCCTACAACTTACCGCCAACTGAAGGTCATTCATGCCCACACTCGCCGCCTGCGTTTCAGACCCCACCCGTGCCGCCCACATCAGCGCCCGCATCGACCGCCTGCCCGCCGTCGCCACTATTTGGCGCCTGGTGGCGTTGCTTTCCATCGGCGGTTTTTTCGAGCTGTATGACCTGTTCCAGACCGCCTATATCAGCCCTGGTCTGATCAGCGACGGGATTTTTCATACCGGCAGCGAAGGTGTGTTCGGCTTCTCGGACCAGGCCGCTTTCGCCTCGGCCACATTCCTGGGCCTGTTTCTCGGGGCCAGCCTGCTCAGCCCCATCGCCGACCGCTTCGGGCGCCGCGCGATTTTCACCTTTGCGTTGGTCTGGTACACCGTGGCCACGGTGTTGATGGGCATTCAAACCTCGGCCGTGGGCATCATTTGCATGCGCTTTCTGGTGGGCATTGGCCTAGGTATCGAACTGGTGACCATCGACGCCTACCTTTCGGAACTGGTGCCCAAGCGCATGCGCAGTTCGGCGTTTGCCTTTGCGTTTTTTATCCAGTTTCTGTCGGTGCCGGCCGTGGCCTTGATGTCGTGGTGGTTGGTGCCACAGGCGCCGTTCGGTATCGCGGGCTGGCGCTGGGTGGTGCTCTCAAGTGCGGTGTTTGCGCTGTTTATCTGGCAACTGCGCAAGCGCCTGCCGGAGTCACCGCGCTGGCTTGCACAACAGGGCCGCTTCGAAGAAGCCGACACGATCCTGAACAACCTGGAGGCACGCTGCCAAAAGGATCACGGCAAGCCGCTGGACATGCCGGAGCCCGAAGCGATCAGCGTGCAAGGCAGTGGCCGTTTCGCCGATATCTGGCAGCCGCCCTACCGTCGCCGCGCCTTGATGCTGATCGTGTTTCATGTATTCCAGGCCATCGGCTTCTTCGGCTTTGGCAACTGGCTGCCGGCCTTGCTCTCGGGCCAGGGGGTCAGCGTGACCCACAGCCTGCTCTACGCCTTCATCATCACCCTCGCCTACCCGCTGGGCCCGCTGTTGTTCGTCAAAGTGGCCAACCGCTTTGAGAACAAATGGCAGATTGTCGGCTCGGCCATGGGGGCGGTGATCTTCGGCAGCCTGTTTGCCCTGCAAACCACCGCGTTAGGGCTGATTTTCTGCGGGGTGATGATCACCTTCTGCAACGCCTGGCTGAGCTTCAGTTATCACTCCTACCAGAGCGAATTGTTCCCCACCAATATCCGTGCACGGGCGGTGGGGTTCTGTTATTCGTTCAGCCGTTTATCCACGGTGTTCAGCAGTTTGTTGATCGGTTTTATCCTCGAACACCTGGGCACGCCGGGTGTGTTGGCGTTTATCGCCAGCAGCATGTTGATCGTGATGATTACCATCAGTTGGTTCGGGCCACGCACGCGCAACCTGGCGCTGGAGAACATCGCTCACTGACGGCAACGGTTGGCCGCACAAGGAGAAGGCTTGCCGCGCCGACAACTCCCGCCCCAGTAAACACTGGGGTACGGCACCCGGCACAGTATTTGCTCCAGCTGTCGCACCGTCTGTTTTCATAGGTGACCGATCATGCTGGTTAACAACACTCAAGCGGCGTCGAACGTGCAACAGATCACGCGACCCGACATGGACCCCGCCAACGCCGCCGCCAGTGCGCTGTACAGCGGCGCTTTGCAGGCTGCGCAACACAGCGTCACCGTGCCGGCCGCGCAGAGGGAATTGGACAAGGCCAGCGATCGCATCGACGAAGCCTTCGCCAAGACCCGCGTGCAGTTACAGGCCACGACTAACGGGGCACGTACCGAGTTCACCGAATACATGAGCAAATCCCCGGCCGAACGTATTCGTGAACAGTTGCTCAAGGAACAAGGGCTGACCGAAGAGCAAGTGCAGGCGCTGCCCCAGGAAAAACAAGACGCCATCGCCAAACAAGTGGCCGAGCGCTTGAAAGAGCAGCAACAGCAGCAGGTTGCGGCGAAGGCCACTGCTTCGCCAGCCCATACACTCAAAGAAACCTTGGCCGCGATCTGAGCCACACAGCAGAGCAACGGTGGGAGCGGGCTTGCTCGCGAAAGCAGAGTGTCAGTCACTGATAAGTTGGCTGAAGCACCGCATTCGCGAGCAAGCCCGCTCCCACCGTTGGACCATTTTTTACATGGGATCAGCGCAGTGTTCAGTTATTGCAATTGCAGCGTCGAATTGAACTGACTGATCGCATCCACCACATGCCGTGAGCCTTCCTGGATCTCCAGGATCACCTGCCCCGCCTCGTTCGCCAACTCCACGCCCAGGCCCGTGCGGCTCAAACTCGACTGCATGCTCGACACTGCGCTCAACGACAGGTCGTGGTTCTTGCGTACCACGTCCACGATCTCAACGGTGGCCTGGCTGGTGCGTGCGGCGAGGCTGCGCACTTCATCGGCCACCACCGCAAACCCACGCCCGTGCTCGCCCGCGCGCGCGGCTTCAATTGCCGCATTCAGGGCCAGCATGTTGGTTTGTTCGGCAATGCTGCGGATGGTTTGCACGATGGCACCGATGATGTCCGACTGCTTGCTCACCGCATCGATGCTCTGCGCCGCCTGGTTAAGGTCGTGGGACATGGCTTCAATGATCTGCACCGTTTGCTGCACCACCTGCGAGCCCTTGCGGGCGCAGGCATCGTTCTGTACCGAAGTGGCGTGGGCCGAGTCGGCGGCCGTGCGCAGGGTACTGACTTGCTCGGTGATATCGCTGGCGAACTTCACCACTTTGTACAAGCGCCCATGCGTATCGAAGATGGGGTTGTAAGAGGCTTCCAGAAACAGGGTCTTGCCGTATTTGTTTTTACGTTCGAAGCGGTGGGAGTGAAACTCACCGCGATTGAGTGAAGCCCAAAACGCCTTATACGCCGGGGACTCCACTTCGCTGCGGTGGCAAAACATGCTGTGATGCTGGCCGATGATTTCTTCGCGCGTGTACTGCACTGTGCGCAGGAAGTTTTCGTTGGCATTGAGGATCTGGCCCTGTGGCGTGAATTCGATCACCGCCATGGAACGGCTGATGGCGTCGATCAGACTTTGGTTTTCGTGTTCGTGATGGACCCGTGCGGAAATATCCGCCGCCACCTTGATCACACTGCGTACCTGATGGTCGCTGTCCAGCACTGGCAAGTAGCTGGCTTGCAGCCACACTTGCTCACCGCGCTTGTTAAGGCGCATGAAGGTGCCGCTGAGCGCCTCGCCTCGCGCCAGGTCGCGCCACAACTGGTGGTAGGCATCGGTGTGGGTATACGCCTCCTCGCAAAACAGACGGTGATGTTTGCCACGGATCTCCTCGACGCCGTAGCCCATGGTTTGGCAAAAACGTTCGTTGGCATTAAGGATCACTCCCGTGCGGTCGAACTCGATCATCGCCATGGAGCGGCTGATAGCGGCAAGCTTGGCGTTGGCTTCGGTGAGGGCACAGGAAAAACGCTGGATTTCTTGCAGGTCGGATTTGTGCTGGCGGTTGAACATGGTCAGATCACCCTAGATTCCCGGCGCCTGGAGGGCGCATTCCATTCATACGTTGGATATTTCTGGTACACCTGCATGGGGAAATAACCATTGGAAACGCTTTATCGGCCAAGCGTCGTTAACGGTTCTGGGTGAGCATAGACAGGCCTTGGCACTCTGCAAGGCCACTAATCCGCCAGCATTGCTTAGGGATGACCAAGGGGCTTAAAGACAGCCTGCTGCACATCGACTTTTTTCGGGATCAGGCCGTTGGCAAAAAACAGGTCGGCGGTGCGTTGCTGGTTGGCAATGTCGATGGCCTCCAAGGGACGGATCGGTTCAGGGGAGCGATGTTCGAAGTAGCTTTTGACCACCGCCGGTTGCAGCCCCAAAGTGCCGGCCATCAGCGCGATGCTCGCGTCGGGCTGATCCAGCGACAGGCGCTGGGCCTTGCCTAGTGTCTGGATAATCGTGGCGATGGCCTCGGGGTGCTGCTTGGCAAACGGGTGGTTGACCACGAAAAAACTGCCCGCAGGGTTCAACCCTTGCCCATCCCCCAGCACGCGTGCCGAGCCGTCGATCACGGCGGCCGAGTAGTACGGGTCCCACACCACCCAGGCATCCACCTTGCCTTGTTCGAACGCGGCACGGCCGTCGGAAGGCGACAGGTACACCACGTTCACATCCTTCCACTGCAACCCGGCGCGCAGCAGGCTCTTGAGGAACAAGTTGTGCGCACTGGAGCCTTTGAGCAACGCCACGCGTTTGCCCTTGAGTTCGGCCACGGTCTGCACCGTACTGGCCTTGGGCACCAGCACTGCTTCGGCCTTGCCTTCGTTAGGCTCGACGGCGAAATACTGCAAGTCGATCCCGGCCGCCTGGGCGAAGATCGGCGGGATGTCGCCAATATTGCCGATGTCCAGGCTGCCGGCGTTAAGCGCTTCGATCAGCGGCGGGCCGCCGAGAAATTCGGTCCACTGCACCTGGGTGCCGGGCAGCGCCGCTTCAAAAAGCTTGTGCTCACGGGCGAGCACCATGCTGACCGAGCTTTTCTGGTAGCCAATGCGCAACGTGGAAGGTTCGGCCGCTGAGGTGGGCTGCGCCAATACCGCCAATGCCAGCAGCGAACTGCCCAGCAGGTGTTTGATTGCTTTCATAAGTTGCCTCTTGGTGGTTCGATCAGATTCAAAGTGAGCACAGTAAGCGTGGAAGCTGGCGTGCCTGCGATGGCGGCCTGTCAGGGTCAGAAGTGTTGGCTGGCTCACCGCTATCGCAGGCAAGCCAGCTCCCACATTTGATCGGTGTGGGATTCAAGGCCGGTAACAGCGCGGGCCATATAGTCACTGACCGAGCGCTGGGAAATCCCCAGTTCGGCGGCGATCTGGGGGTACGTCAGGCCGTTGACGCGGGACAACAGGAACGTCGTCTTGACCTTGGCCGGCAAGCGCTCGAGCAATAGATCGATGGCTTGCAGGGCTTCGAGTACCTGGGCGCGGTCCTCGGCGCAGGCTGCATCGTCATCCAGCGCAGCGAGGTAGGTACGCTCCAGATCACGCCGACGCCACACCTGGTACACCAGGCGCTGGGCAATGGTGGTAAGCAATGCGCGGGGCTGTCGTATCGGCGCTACCTCAGGTGCACTCAGAAGCTGGACAAACGCGTCGACGGCGATGTCTTCGGCGTGGGCACGGGAGTTGAGGTAGCGGTGCAAGCGGCTGCACAGCCAAGGGTAATGAATGCGAAACAGTGAGCCCACGTAATCGCTGTGAGCACTATCGGCGCCGGACATAGTGGCTCCTTCTGAGTAGGTTGCGCGGTATGTCCGGTGTTCCGGTGGAGCCATCCTAGCAAGGCTGCTTATGCTTTAATAATATTTAAAATTCATTTTTATATAACTTTATTGAAGTTTCGGGTAGCCGGCGCTGACGGCCTGCCGTTGGTAATCCAACACCACCTGATAGTCGTCTTCGCTGGCAGGGAGCACGGTTTGCACACCCAAGGTTTGCGTCACCTGCGGCAGGTCCTGCAACGCCAGGTTCATCGCCTCACGAATCTGCGCCACCTGCACGTCGCTCAAGCCCAGCGCGCCTATGTAGGGCAAAGTCGGGCTCGGCGCGCTGCGGGTGATGACACGCAGGCCCGCGACCTCTTCGGGGGCGAATCGGGCGAGGTAGTCGTAGGTGACGCTGTCGATGGCAGCGAGGTCGGCGCGGTCTTCACGCAGCCAGCGCAAGCTCTCGCGGTGGGCGCCGCTGATGCCGACGCTGGCGAAGAACCGCCCGTCGCGCTGCAACGGCGCCACGCAGTGACGCAGCAGGCTCATGCCGCTGTTGGAGTCGTGACCGTTGATCACGCCGCGGCTCTGGTAGAACTGCGTCAGGCGGTTACGCGGGTTGTCAGCGCGGGTCAACAGCAGGCTGCAATGTTCGCCGTGGCTGCTGTGGACCAACTCGTAACGGGGGCGCCCAATGATGCGTACCTGGCCGCGCAATTGGGTCATCAGCGGGTAGCCGCAGGTTTGGCTGACGAGCAATTGCGGCGAAAGCCACAGGCCGGGCAAGTCGAGGTGGTCGGCGTCAAGACGATGCAGCTTCAGTCGCTCAAGGATGCGCGCCAGCCAGCGTTGATTGGCCTGCTGGATGGGCTGGGGCGCAACGTACATGCGCAGGTCGGCGTAATGCTCACTCATGGTCGCCTCTCAGGCAAACGGGTGCCGGGGACTGTCGATGGCCTTGAGTCCGTGACGACTGATCAACTGGCCGTAGCCCTGCACCAGGAAACCACCGCTGCGCGCCAACCACTGCTCGCGCCGGGCACGGTACACCCTGGGCAGCAGGTACCACGGCAACTTTGGCAGATCGTGGTGTACCAGGTGCAGATTGTTGTTGAGAAACAGCCAGGCCCAGGGCCAGGACGCTTCGTTGAGCACTGTGCGCTGTTCCGGCCGGGGATGGGGGCGGTGCTCATAGTAGGAACGGACCGAGGCCAGGGACAATGCTGGCACGCTGACCAGCAGCAGGTAATGCCACACCGCAAGCGCGCTGTAGTAGGCGATGAAACTCAGCATCAACACAGTGACGGCGCCGTGGGCCAGCCACATCGGCCATACCTGGGGCAGGCGTTGAAATTCGTGACGTGCCAACCGGCCAATCGCCAACGGCGCTGCCAGCAGGAAGCGGCCAAGCAAGGTCTTGGTCAGCCAATGCAGGCCACGTTCGAACAGCGAGCTGTTGTTCCATTGCTGCTGATTGAGGTAGCGGCTTTCCGGGTCGATGCCCGGTAGAGTCAGGTCGTGGTCGTTATGGTGCAACAGGTGGCTGTCGCGGTACAGCGTGTAGGGATACCACACCGCGAACGGGGCATAGCCGAGGAGTTTATTCAGCCATAACGAACGAGTCGGGTGGCCGTGGAGCAATTCGTGCTGCACCGATAGCCACAGGGTCACCAGCGGAATCAGCAGCAATATGCTCAGCCACAGGCCCAGCCACCAGCTGCCAAGGATCACCGCGAACCAGCCGGCATATACGCCGATCAACAGCAGCCAGGTCGGCCACTCGGTTCTTGCCACAAAGGTCGTCGCCAGGGCTTCGATTTCCCGGCGCTGGGTCGGATCAAGGTAATGGGTCATCGGCAGCTCAGAGCAGGTGTTTCCTGCTCTGTGCAATGAGGCGGGAAAATCTTGCAGATCGTTGGGTTCTAAGCTTGTAACTCAGTGACCGAACAGGCCTGCTTCGGATGTTTTGGTCTTCTTGTCCGCGCGTTTTTCATCCGCAGTCTTTGCCGGTTTTTTCTTCGCGGCTTTCTTTGAATCCATACCTTTGGCCATGATGCGTGCTCCACTAACAGGGGACGTAGCACTGGGTATACCACCTATTGCCCGGCAGAAGGCGCTTATAATCCCCTGCCCTGGATAACGCTTGTCTGAACCCCATGCCCCCATTGCACATCGAACCGCTGGCCGAGCCTCTGTGGCCACTGCTGAACAAGTTTTACCGCAGCCACAATTCATCGATGAAGGCGCTCAAGGGCGGCCGTTTGTGGGTAGTGCGAGATGGCGAGATCGTGGCCGGCTTGTGCTTGAGCCCGGTGGTGGGCGGGCAGTGGCTGACGGGGGTGTTTGTGGCGCCGACTCATCGTGGCCAGGGGCTGGCGGCTCGATTGATCGGCGAGGCCGTGGCGAGTATTGAGGGGACGGTTTGGTTGTTGTGCCATCCGGACCTGGAACGGTTGTATCAGGGGATGGGGTTCAGCCAGGACACGGTTTTGCCGCAATCGCTGAGTGAGCGGCTGGTGCGTTACAAGCGCAATAAACCGATGATTGCGATGGGGCTCAATGCCCTGGATAAACGCTGAACCCATGTGGGAGCTGGCTTGCCTGCGATGGCGGTGGGCCAGCCAATCTATCTGTGACAGATAAACCGCTATCGCAGGCAAGCCAGCTCCCACAGTTGAACTGTGAGTGTGTCAGAAGGGCTATTCGTCAGCCGTTGGGTCCAGCTCCGGGAACATCACTTCAATAAACCCGAATTTGCTGAAATCGGTAATCCGCGACGGGTACAGCCGGCCGATCAAATGATCGCACTCATGCTGTACCACCCGCGCATGGAAACCGTCGGCAAAGCGTACGATCGGCTCGCCTTTGGGGTCGAACCCTTCGTAGCGGATCTGCTGGTAACGGTTCACGGCGCCGCGCAGGCCGGGCACCGACAGGCAACCTTCATAGCCCTCTTCCAGTACCGGGCTGAGCGGTGTGATCAGCGGGTTGATCAGGATGGTCTGCGGCACCGGCGGCGCGTCCGGGTAGCGTTCGCTGGCTTCGAAACCGAAGATCACCAGTTGCAGGTCCACGCCAATCTGCGGCGCGGCCAGGCCAACGCCGCCCACGTGCTCCATGGTCTGGAACATATCGTCGATCAGTTGCCACAGCTGCGGGCTGTCGAACATTTCCGGCGGTACCGGCGGGGCGATACGCAGCAGGCGCTCGTCGCCCATTTTCAGGATTTCACGGATCATTGCTCAGGCTCGGTCATGGGCTTGGAGTGGTCCCGGCCTAGGCCAGAGACGTGTTGTTTTTCATCAGTGTGGCCCGGCTCGCCTATTTCCTTCTCACCGGGGTCTTTGCCCTCGGCGGACATGTGTTCGATCACGGCATTCATCTCTGCGCCCAGCAGCAGTACGGCGGCAGAGATGTAGAAATACAGGAGCAAGACAATGATCGCACCGATGCTGCCATACATGGCGTTGTAATCCGCGAAGGTCTTGACGTAGTAGCCAAAGCCCAGTGAGGCGACGATCCATACCACCACGGCCAAGACGGAGCCGGGGGTGATAAAGCGAAATTCCTGCTCGACGTCCGGCATCACGTAGTACATGAGAGCCACGGCGAACATCAGCAAGATCACAATCAGCGGCCAGCGCAGGATAGTCCACAGCGTGACCACGAATTCCTGCATGCCGATCTGCCCGGCCAGCCACTCCATGACCTGCGGGCCCAGCACCATCAGCGCGGCGGCGGCCAGCAGCATGCCGGCGATGCCCACGGTGTAGAAGATCGACAGCGGGAACCGTTTCCAGATCGGCCGCCCTTCAACCACGTCGTAGGCGGCGTTCATGGCGCTCATCATTAGGCGCACGCCCGCAGAGGCCGTCCACAGCGCGATGACGATACCCACCGAGAGCAAGCCGCCCTTGGACTGCTGCAACTGATCGATCACCGGGTTGACCTGCTCCAGCGCCTGGGGGGGCAATACCAGCTCTGATTGCAGGCGCAGCCAACTGAAGAAGTCCGGCAGGTGCAGGAAGCCGATCAGGGCAATGAGAAACAGCAGGAACGGAAACAACGAGAACAGCATCTGGTAGGCCAGTGCCGAGGCGTAGGTAGGCATTTCGTCATCGACGAATTCCTTGATGGTGCGTACCAGCACCTTGTGCAGCTTGAGACCATCGAGTACCGGAAAAAGCATAGCGTCTCCTTTCGCCGCAAAGAGGTTGAGTTCGTGGGCGACTCAGGGGCCGTTTTCTACATCAAAGTAGCCCATTTGGCGACTTTGAAACAATTTCGAAAGTTTAGTTGCACCACCGGATACAAAAACGGCCATCCGTGGATGGCCGTCGGGCTGCTGGGTTCAGCCAGCCAGGACGTGTTACTCAGTGGCTTTTTTCACTGCGTCCTTGGTCTTGCCCACTGCCTGCTGCGCTTCGCCTTTTTTCTCTTGAATCACGCCTTCAGCACGCAGTTTGTCGTTGTCTGTGACTTTACCGACGCCTTGCTTGATGTTACCCACAGCTTCGTTCGCCAAGCCCTTTACCTTATCGGAAGTGCTGCTCATGGTATTACTCCTGATAACAATCAAATGGTTTTTGGTCACTACGTAGCGGTTGACCTGAAGCGCAACGGCAGAGTTTCAATTATTTTTGCGCAAGCATTTCATCGAAAGCGGCAGGTTTGGCTTTATGTTTTGCAGCCAACCCACGAGAATGCCCGGCACATTCAGGCTGCAACGCTGAATAACAGATCCCGTAGGAAGGTTATGAAACTCAATAAAGCACAGGCCATTGCCCGCAGAAACCAGGAACTGGGCGGTGCCGTACTCGGCGTCAACAACTGCCACTTCACCGACCTGGACCGCAAACGCAACATCTGGTGGTTCGACCTGCCGGTGGGGCGCATTGCCGTGGGCCAGTACGAGTGGATCCACCTGTTGATGCACAACGCCGACACCGACCAGTTGCTGCACCTGAAGGTGCCGACCGTGTTCCTGCGTGAAAAGCTCGAAGGGCTGGTGGTGCGCAATGCGGGCAAGCGCAAGCCGGAGATTACCCTGGAGCTGAGTGCCGACAAGGATTCGTTCTTGAAGGACGTACGCCCCGCCGGTGCGGGTGTGAGCTTCGCCCAGTTCGCCCTGTAAAAACCGTGCGGGCTGCCCTGACAGGCCTTTTGTAGGAGCGAGCTTGCTCGCGAAAAACGTCAACGGTAACGCGTGCTTCTTGGATAAACGCGGTGCCTGTGAGTTTTTCGCGAGCAAGCTCGCTCCTACAGAAGGTGACGACCGCGCCCACATAAAAAACCCCGCATCAGCGGGGTTTTTTATGGGTTACTTTTTAAGACCGAGTTTCTTCAGCTCTTCATCCCGCAATTCACGCCGCAAGATCTTGCCCACGTTGGTAGTCGGCAACGCATCACGGAACTCCACGGCCTTGGGCACCTTGTAGCCGGTGACGTTGGCGCGCATGTGTTCCATCACCTGGTCCTTGGTGAGCGTAGCCCCTGGCTTGACCACGATGAACAACTTGATGTGCTCACCGGATTTTTCATCCGGTACGCCGATGGCCGCACACTGCAGCACGCCCGGCAGGCCCGCGAGCACGTCTTCCAGCTCGTTGGGGTAGACGTTGAAACCGGAGACCAGAATCATGTCCTTCTTGCGGTCGACGATACGCATGTAGCCGTCTGGCTGGATGATCGCGATGTCGCCGGTTTTCAGCCAGCCTTCGCTGTCGAGCATCTCGTCGGTGGCGTCCTGGCGCTGCCAGTAGCCCTTCATCACTTGTGGACCTTTCACACACAGCTCGCCGGTTTCACCCAGTGCAAGCTCGGTGCCGTCGTCGGCGATGACTTTACACGCGGTGGAAGGCACCGGAATGCCAATGGTGCCGATCTGGATATGCTGGATCGGGTTGACCGTGGCCACCGGGCTGGTTTCGGTCATGCCGTAGCCTTCGCAGATCGCGCAGCCGGTCACCGCCTTCCAACGCTCCGCCGCTGCCAGTTGCAACGCCATGCCCCCCGACAGGGTGACCTTCAGCGCAGAGAAGTCCAGCTTGCGGAAACCTTCGTTGTTGCACAGCGCCACAAACAGGGTGTTGAGGCCGACGAAGCCGCTGAACTTCCACTTCGACAGTTCCTTGACCATCGCCGGCAGGTCGCGCGGGTTGCTGATCAGGATGTTGTGGTTGCCGATCAGCATCATCGCCATGCAATGAAAGGTGAAGGCATAGATGTGGTACAGCGGCAGCGGCGTGATCAGGATCTCGCAGCCTTCGTTGAGGTTGGAGCCCATCAGCGCCTTGCATTGCAGCATGTTGGCCACGAGATTGCGGTGGGTCAGCATCGCGCCCTTGGCCACGCCGGTGGTACCGCCGGTGTATTGCAGCACGGCCACATCGCCGCTGGCCGGGCTGGCATCGTTGACCGGCTGGCCATGGCCCTTGGCGAGCACGTCGTTGAACTTGATGGCCTGAGGCAAGTGATAGGCCGGGACCATTTTCTTCACGTACTTGATCACGCTGTTGATCAGCACGCGCTTGAACGGCGAGAGCAGGTCGGCGACTTCGGTGACGATCACGTGCTTGACGGCGGTCTTGGGCACGACTTTTTCAGCCAGGTGCGCCATGTTGGCCAGGCAAACCAGGGCCTTGGCCCCCGAATCATTGAATTGGTGTTCCATTTCCCGCGCGGTGTACAGCGGGTTGGTGTTGACCACGATCAGGCCGGCGCGGATCGCACCGAATACAGCGACCGGGTATTGCAGAACGTTGGGCAGTTGCACGGCGATTCGATCGCCAGGCTTCAAGTCGGTATGCTGTTGCAGATAGGCGGCGAATGCGCCGGACAATTCGTACAGTTCACCGTAGGTGATGGTCTTGCCCAGGTTGCTGAAAGCCGGTTTGTTAGCGAAGCGCTGGCAGGACTGCTTCAGTACCGCCTGAATATTCGGATACTCGTCTGGATTGATCTGTGCAGCAATCCCGGCGGGGTACTTATCCTTCCAAAAGTCTTCATTCATGGAAGCCCACTCCTCAGCGACGCGAATTCATCATCGCATTTGATGCGATTATTATTGGTGTATGTTTTTAGGTGAGTCTGGCGCTTTAAAGCAGGCCTAGAAGTCACAAAGCGCGCCGAGAGTAGCAGCTTTGCCAAGGGCCGCCTAGAGCCAAAAGAGGGCCCTACAGTCATAAACATGACTCAAGAATATCCAATGGTCACTTTTAGAGCAAAAATTCTATAACACCAGGAATGGCTCTAGAACAAGCTCTCAAGGGTGCAGAATGACGATGTGGGAGCTGGCTTGCCTGCGATAGCGGTGGCTCAGTCAATTCAACACGTGACTGAAACACTGCTATCGCAGCATAGGTATCTACATAACTTTGTAGGCTGTAGCAGCCAACGGTAACCACGATGCGAAGCGAGCCGCTCTTGATCTTGATCTGCTTGTGATCTTAGGCGCCCCGTCAAACCACGCTGGCCGGAATTCGACAGGGATTTGGGGGGTAAACCGGCAGGGATGCCGGTTTAGCTGCCCCGCGCCATGGATGGCGCGTGGCGGCGGCCCCCCAAATCACTGGCGGATTACGGGCACACCGAGCCTAAGCGAGGTGCCGAGTGGTGGGGCAAGAGCCCTTTGGTTACTTTGGGGCTTTTCCAAAGTGACCCGCCGTCAGGGCGGAACCCTAAGTGGCCGTTACCTAAATAACGGATATGTACCCGGTCCAACTGTGTTGACTGTTAGGCCGCCTTCGCAGGCAAACCAGCTCCCACATTTTTTGTACCCGGTTTCAATTCAAGCGATGTCGCGCAGTTCCCGGCGCAGGATCTTGCCCACCGGTGTCATCGGCAACGACTCCCTCAACACAATATGCTTGGGCACCTTGTACCCGGTGAAGTTGGCCTTGCAGTACGCTTTCAGTTCCTCAAGGCTCACCCCCTGGGCCCGTGCCACCACGAACAGCTTCACCGCCTCCCCCGTGCGCTCGTCCGGCACGCCGATCACGGCGCAGTTGGCCACGGCCGGGTGGGCCATGATCACGTCTTCGATTTCGTTGGGGTACACGTTGAAACCCGAGACGATGATCAAATCCTTCTTGCGATCCACAATGCTGATGTAGCCATCGGTGTCGATCACCGCAATGTCACCGGTCTTCAACCAGCCATCGGCGTCCAAGGTTTCGGCGGTGGCGGCCGGTTGCTGCCAGTAGCCCTTCATCACTTGCGGGCCCTGGATGCACAACTCGCCACGCTCGCCCAACGGCAGTTCTTGCCCCAGGTCATCCACGACTTTCATCGCCGTACCCGGCACCGGGATGCCCACGGTACCCAGGCGCGACAGGCCGCCGTAGGGGTTGGTGCTGGCCACTGGCGAGGTTTCGGTGAGGCCATAGCCTTCACCGATGGCGCAGCCGGTCAGCGCCTTCCAGCGTTCCGCCGTAGCCTTGACCAAGGCGGTGCCGCCGGAGTTGGTGATCTTCAGGTGGGAGAAATCCAGGGTCTTGAAATCCGGGTGGTCCATCAGCGCCACAAACAGTGTGTTCAGGCCCAACAGGCCGGAAAACTGCCACTGCTTGAGCTCCTTGATAAACCCGCCGATGTCCCGTGGGTTGGTGATCAGCACGTTGTGGTTACCGGAGACCATCATGCACATGCAATTGGCCGTGAATGCATAGATGTGGTACAGCGGCAGCGGTGCAATCATCACCTCCTGCCCTTCCTTGACCAGCGGATGGCCGTCGTCGCCCAGTTGCGACATGCACGCCCGCACCTGCTGCATATTCGCCACCAGGTTGCCGTGGGTGAGCATCGCGCCCTTGGCCAGGCCGGTGGTGCCGCCGGTGTATTGCAGCACGGCGATATCGTCCAAGGTCACCGGGTGGCGCGTCACTCCAAGGCCCGCGCCCATGCGCAGGGCGCGCTTGAACGACACTGCCCGCGGCAGGTGGTAGGCCGGAACCATCTTCTTGACTTTGTCGACCACGGTGTTGACCAGCCAGCCTTTGGCGGCGGGCATGAAATCGCCCATCCTGGCTTCGATCAGGTAGTCGATCTCGGTATCGGCGCACACCTCCTGCACCCGCGAACCGAACAGGTTGAGATAGACCAGCGCGCGCACACCGGCGTCCTTGAACTGGTGGCGCATCTCGCGCGGGGTATACAGCGGGTTGGTGTTGACCACGATCAGCCCGGCGCGCAGTGCGCCGAATACCGCCACCGGGTAATGCAGCACGTTGGGCAGTTGCACCGCGATGCGCTCGCCGGGCTTGAGGTCGGTGTGCTGCTGCAGGTAACCGGCAAACGCCGCACTCTGGCGTTCAAGCTCGGCGTAGGTGAGGGTAATGCCCATGCTGCTGAATGCCGGACGGTCGGCGAAGGTCTTGCAGGAACGCTCGAAGACCTCGATCACCGACTTGTAGGTGCTGAGGTCGATGGCATTGGGGACGCCCGCCGCGCGTTTGTCATTCCAGAAATCAGGTTGCATTATTCTTGTCCTCTATACCTGAGTGTGTCCGGCCGCTGCCATGCAGGTGTGCAGCAATAAGAAGCGGAGCTTTGGGGAAGTTAGCAGCTATGGCCAAACAGGCAAGACGCTGAACTGTGTCATTGATTGTATGAATCTTGTACCTAACGCGTAGGCAGATACCCCGCCCCACGCCGGATGAGCTATACAATGCAACCACCCTGAGCAAAGGAAGCCGCCATGAACCACAGCACCTTCTGGCTGACCGCGAACGACCACACCCGTCTGTACGTCAACCAATGGCTGCCCGACGGCCCGCCCAGGGCCGTGGTGATGATTTCCCATGGCATGGCCGAGCATGGCGGCCGCTATGCCCGCCTGGCGCAGGCATTGTGTGCAGCAGGCCTGGGTGTGTATGCGCTGGACCAGCGTGGGCATGGCCGTACCGCCGAGGCCGGCACCGTTGGGCTGTATGCTGAGACGGATGGCTGGAACAAAGTGGTGGGCGACCTGGCCAGCCTCAATCAGCACATTGGCCAACAGCATCCCGGGCTGCCGATCATCTTGCTGGGCCACAGCATGGGCAGCTATATCTCCCAGGCGTATTTGCTGCATCACAGCGCCAGCTTGCATGGCGCAATACTCAGCGGTTCGAATTTCCAGCCGGTGGCCCTCTACCGTGCAGCGCAAATCATTGCGCGCATCGAGCGAGCGCGCCAAGGCCTGCGAGGACGCAGCGCGTTGATCGACTTCCTGTCGTTCGGCTCATTCAACAAAGCCTTCAAACCCAATCGCACCAAGTTCGACTGGCTCAGCCGCGACCCGGTTGAAGTGGACAACTACATCAACGACCCACTCTGTGGCTTTCGTTGCACCAATCAATTGTGGATCGACCTGTTGGGCGGCTTGCAGCAGATCAGCAAAGTCTCCAACCTGGCGCAGATCGACCCCGGCCTGCCGATCCTGGTGATGGGCGGCGATTGTGATCCGGTGAGTGAAGGCAAGCGTCTCAAGGATCTGGCCCACGCCCTGCGTGAAGCTGGCTGCCAGGACGTGCAATTGACGCTCTACCCGCAGGCGCGCCATGAGGTGTTCAACGAAACCAACCGGGATGAAGTCACCGCCGACCTGCTGGCCTGGCTCGACCAGGCGCTGGCGTTGCGCAGGCCCACCCGCTGCGAATAGTTTTTGCTTTAAAATCAGCCGATTAATTACCGTTAAGCCACAGGATGCACCTTCAGATGACCCAGGTAACCAACACCCCGTACGAAGCGCTTGAAGTGGGCCAGACTGCCAGCTTCAGCAAAACCGTCGAAGAGCGCGATATCCAGCTGTTCGCCGCCATGTCGGGTGACCACAACCCGGTGCACCTGGACGCTGAATACGCCAAGGCGACCATGTTCAAGGAGCGGATTGCCCACGGCATGTTCAGCGGTGCGCTGATCAGCGCGGCGGTGGCCTGCGAGCTGCCTGGGCCGGGCACGATTTACATCGGCCAGCAGATGACCTTCCAGAAGCCAGTGAAGATCGGCGACACCCTGACCGTGCGCTTGGAAATCCTCGAGAAAATGCCGAAGTTTCGCGTGCGCATTGCCACTCGGGTGTTCAACCAGCGTGATGAGTTGGTGGTGGATGGCGAGGCGGAGATTCTGGCGCCACGTAAGCAGCAAGTCGTGACCTTGACCGAATTGCCGCCGATCAGCATCGGCTGATCCAGCCGCTGTATAAAACAAATGTGGGAGCGGGCTTGCTCGCGAATGCGGTGTGTCAGTCAATACAACAGTAACTGATCCACCGCTTTCGCGAGCAAGCCCGCTCCCACACTAGGTCCAGCGTATGGCTTACGACTGAGCGCGAGCCTGGTTACGCAGGGCCTTTACCTGGTCGTGGTTGCGTTGTACACCGTGGTACTGACGCTCAACCAAATCACGAATGCCTACCAGGTTGTGCTTGTTGATCTTCTCGATCGCTTCCTTGTAAGCCTTCAGGGCGTGGTCTTCACCGCGCTCGGCTTCGTTCAACACGGCCTCCTCGTCCTTGCCGGTGACCATCGACTTCACGTCGACCCAGCCACGGTGCAGGGCGCCGGCAACACTGCCAGACTTCTCTGGATCGCCGCCCAAGGCACGCACAGCCGTTTTCAGTTCTTCGGCAGCGGTACCGCAATCAACGGCACGCTTGGCAAACAGTGCCTTGAGTTCTGGATGCTTGATGTCTTCAGCGCATTCCTTGAAACCCTTTTGGCCGTCGATGCTGGTCTCGATCAGGTCGTTCAGTACGGAGATCGATTCTTTGTTGATATCAGTCATTTTTCAATTCCTTGTACGGGTTAGAAGGTTGCCTTGGTTATTGCAGCGCCCGTGCCAGGTTTTCAAAAATTATTTTTATGTTTTATTTCAATAAGTTACGAATTATTGAACCATCTGTATCTTGGTTATTTGCATGATCTGTCATTTGGCCTTCATGCAGAATGCCTGTATTTTCGAAAGCCTGGCCTCAACCCTGCGACGCTCATGAATCCCGAAAAACTCGAACTGCTCATCACCCGCCAAATGCCCTTCGGCAAATACAAAGGCCGGATCATTGCCGACCTGCCTGGACCCTACCTGAATTGGTTCGCCCGTGAAGGTTTCCCCCACGGTGAACTGGGTGGTTTGCTGGCCTTGATGCAGGAAATCGACCACAACGGCCTGTCCGAATTGCTCGAACCGCTGCGCGCCAAACACGGTAAACCCGCCCCCCGCCACTAAAGAGATTCGCCATGCCAAGGAATGCTGATAACGAACCGCACTGGCACGCCATCGCTCAGCGTTACGAGTGCGAGCCCGGCCCGATCAACCTGGAAAACGGCTACTTCGGGCGCATGAGCCGGGCGGTGCAGGCCCAATATCTTGAGCACATCAGCTTTATCAACCGCAGCAACGCGGTGCATGTGCGCCAGCGTTTTGAGCAGGGCGAAAACATCGAGATACGCCGCCAGTTGGCCGGGTTGATTGATGTCGACCCGGAGTCGGTCGCTTTCACCCGTAACGCCACCGAAGCCTTGCAGTCGCTGATCCGCCACTACAACCGCCTGCAACCGGGCGACCAGGTGCTGATCAGCGACCTGGAGTACGACACGGTCAAAGGCGCCATGCGCTGGTTGGCAGCGACTCGCGGCGTGGAAGTGATAGAGGTGGCCCACACCCACCCGGCCAGTTTCGACAGCCTGATACAGACTTATCACGAGGCCTTCGCGCAGTACCCGCGCCTGAAGCTCATGGCCTTGACCCATGTAACCCACCGCACCGGGCTGGTCATGCCGGTTGCGGCCATTGCCAAGGCCGCGCGCGAACGCGCAATCGACGTGATCCTCGACGGCGCCCACGCATTGGGCCAGATCGAATTCAACCTGGCCGAACTGGGCATTCAGTTCGCAGGCTTCAACCTGCACAAATGGATCGGCGCACCGCTGACCCTGGGCTTTTTGTACATCGCACCGGAGCGCCTGGCCGATATCGACCCGGACATGGGTGAATTCCACTACCCGGCCACCGATGTGCGAGCCCGTACGTCCTACAGCACGCCGAACTTCCCCGCACTGATGACTTTGCCCCTGGTGTTTGAAGAGCATCGACAATTGGGTGGCGCTGCGGCCAAGGGCGCACGCGTCAATCACCTGCGCAACCTGTGGGTGAACCAGGTGCGGCCGTTGCCGGGGATTGAAGTGCTGACTTCGGATGACACGCGACTGTATTGCGGGATCACCGCCTTCAAGTTCATCGGGCGGGATCAGCAGGTGATGGTGGACCGGTTGCTCAAGGAGTACGGCCTTTTCACCACTACGCGCACGGGCGCGGCGTTTGGTACCTGTATCCGGGTGACGCCGGGGCTGGTGACGTCGGCGGCGGACATCAATGCGCTGGTCCACGCGATCACCCAACTAAACACCGATTAAAACTGTGGGAGCTGGCTTGCCTGCGATAGCGGTGTATCAGCCAAAGATGGGCTAACTGATAAATAGCTATCGCAGGCAAGCCAGCTCCCACCTTCAGAACGGCGATGTGTTTGAGGTTTTTACAGGCAAAAAAAAGCGGCACACCGACCAAGTGCGCCGCAAAAATGCCGTTAAGCACAGCAACAACGATTCGATAAATCAGTTCAGTCCAGCAGCGCCAGCGCCTGGGCAGTGACTTCCTGGATACGCGCCCAGTCGCCGTTCTTGACCCACTCCGGATCCAGCATCCAGCTGCCGCCCACGCACATCACGTTCTTCAATGCCATGTAGCTCTTGATATTGGCCGGGCCAACACCGCCAGTCGGGCAGAATTTGACTTCGCCGAACGGGCCGCCAAGGGCCTTGATGGCCGCAACGCCACCGCTGACTTCAGCCGGGAACAGTTTGAAGCGGCGATAACCCAGGCCGTAGCCTTCCATGATGCCGGAGGCATTGCTGATGCCCGGCAGCAGCGGGATCGGGCTGTGCACCGAGGCTTCCAGCAAGTCACGGGTGATGCCGGGGGTGACGATAAATTGCGAGCCTGCCACTTCTGCCGCTTCGAGCATGTGACGATCAAGCACGGTACCGGCACCGGTGCACAGCTCAGGGCGCTGCTCGCGCAAGACCTGAATGGCTTTAAGGCCGAACTCGGAACGCAGGGTCACTTCCAGCGCGGTCAAACCGCCGGCTGCCAGGGCGTCGGCCAACGGCAGGATGTCCTGCTCGCGGGCGATGGTGATCACCGGCAGGATCCGCGCCTTGGCGCAGAGGCTGTCGATCAAGGCAACTTTATCCGCCATGGACACGGTCGGTTGAGGGCTTTTCATAGCGGCTGATCCTTGGCTCATGGGCACCAGTAAATCTCTAGAGTAGGTTGCAAAAACGCGCGAATCGGCATGGCAGCAACATCGTCGCTGGCCAGGGCGGCGCTCAAGGTCGTCAATTTCGAACTGCCGGAAATTGACAGCACGGTGTAGTCGGCCGTGGCCAGCAACGCACGACTCATGGTCAGGCGCTGGTGCGGCACAGTGGGCGCCAGCATCGGCCAGCAACGGCGGGTACCGTCGGCCTTCAGCGCTTCACTCAGGTTGGGGCTGTTGGGGAACAGCGATGCGGTGTGACCGTCATCGCCCATGCCCAGCACCAGCACATCAATGGCTGGCAACTCGCCCAGCAGGCGATCGGCCTGCTCGGCAGCGTCTTCTAGGTTGGCGGCAGGGCTGTACAGGCTCAAGAACTTCGCCTTGGCCGCCAGACCTTGCAGCAGGTGTTGCTTCAACAGGCCAGCATTGCTGTCGGCGTGTTCGACCGGCACCCAGCGTTCATCGGCCAGGGTGATGGTGACCTTGGACCAGTCCAGGCCCTGCTTGGCCAGGTTCTGGAAAAACGCCACGGGGCTGCGGCCACCGGACACCACCAACGTCGCCTCGCCACGGGCACTGATGGCCCCGCGCAGTTGCTCGGCCACGTCATTGGCCAGGCCATCGGCCAGCAGCGCAGGCGTACGGTACTCATGGGCAGTGACGCCCTGAGGCAGTTTCAATTCAGATATCGCCATACCACGACCTCCCATCCCGCGTGATCAGTGCAATGGAGCTCATCGGCCCCCAGGACCCGGCCGCATACGGCTTGGGCGCATCACCGGATTTTTTCCACCCGGCGATCAACTGGTCACACCACTTCCACGCGGCTTCGATTTCATCTTTGCGAACAAACAGGTTCTGATTGCCGCGCATCACTTCCAGCAACAACCGCTCGTAGGCATCAGGGATGCGTGCGCTGCGATAGGTGTCGGAAAAATTCAGTTGCAGTGGCCCGCTGCGCAGTTGCATGCCTTTGTCCAGGCCCTGCTCCTTGGTCATCACGCGCAAGGAAATGCCTTCGTCCGGCTGCAGGCGGATGATCAGCTTGTTGCTGATCTGCAGGCGCTGCTCGGGGGCGAAGATATAGTGGGACGGTTCCTTGAAGTGGATGACAATCTGCGACAGCTTTTGCGGCATGCGCTTGCCAGTACGCAGGTAGAACGGCACGCCGGCCCAGCGCCAGTTACGAATATCGGCACGCAGGGCAACGAACGTCTCGGTGTCGCTCTGGGTGTTGGAATTGTCTTCTTCCAGGTAACCCGGCACGGCTTTACCAGCGCTGTAGCCGGCGATGTACTGACCGCGCACCACTTGAGTGGTGAGGCCCTCGGGGCTGATTGGCGCCAGGGCCTTGAGCACCTTGACCTTCTCGTCACGGATGCTGTCGGCGGACAGGTCGGCCGGCGGGTCCATGGCAATCAGGCAAAGCAGTTGCAACAGGTGGTTCTGGATCATGTCGCGCAGCTGGCCGGCCTTGTCGAAATAGCCCCAACGGCCTTCGATGCCAACCTGCTCGGCCACGGTGATTTCCACGTGGGAGATGTAGTTCTGGTTCCACTGGGTTTCAAACAGGCTGTTGGCGAAACGCAGGGCGATCAGGTTCTGCACCGTCTCTTTGCCCAGGTAGTGGTCGATGCGGTAGGTGCGGTTTTCCGGGAAAAACTGCGCCACGGCGTCATTGACCTTGCGCGACGACTCCAAGTCCGAACCGATGGGTTTTTCCAGCACCACGCGGGTATTTTCCGCCAGGCCGACCTTTGACAGGTTTTCGCAGATCGCGCCGTACACCGCCGCCGGGGTGGCGAAGTAGGCAATCAGGCGTTGATCGCTGCCGGCTTTTTCGGCCAGGGCGACGTAGTCGTCGGCTTTCATGAAGTCGACATGCACATAAGCCAGGCGTGCGAGGAAACGCTGGGCCACGGTTTCGTCGAGCTCTTTGCCGACGTATTTACGCAATTCTTTTTCGATGTGGGCCAGGTGTTGCTGCTCGGAGCCGGCTTCACGGGCCAGGGCCAGGATGCGCGTGTCGTCGTGCAGCAACCCGGCGCCATCGAGTTGATAAAGGGCAGGAAATAACTTGCGCAGCGCCAGATCACCCAAGGCGCCAAACAGGGCAAAGGTGCAGGGTTCCACGGTTATCGAAGGCATGATGTTTGTTCTTTTATCAAGTTAAGCTACAAATACCTTTTTTCAAGGCATCACTCAAGGAAAAATGTAGTAATAACCACAACATTTTCCGGAAATACGCATTGCGAGTGGTGGTGTTCAGCTACCCTCAGTAGGATAGGCCACCGCGAAAAGCCACTCATCGATTGGTTACCGCCTTTTTATTTGCATCGTCGCCCGAAGGAAAGACTGAATGGACCGCGTGCGAAATCTTCTGGAACAGATCCGGAACCGCCTCGAAGAATTGAACAAGGCCGAGCGCAAAGTCGCTGAAGTGATCCTGCTCAACCCGCAGCAGGCCACACGCTTCTCGATCGCCGCCCTCGCCCAGGCCGCCTCGGTCAGTGAACCGACGGTCAACCGTTTCTGCCGTTCGTTCGGTGTCAGCGGCTACCCTGAACTTAAATTGCAGTTGGCGCAAAGCCTGGCCAGTGGCGCCGCGTATGTCAGCCGCGCCGTAGAGGCCGATGATAACCCCGAGGCCTACACCCAGAAGATCTTTGGCAGCGCCATTGCCTCTCTGGACAGCGCCTGCCAGGCCCTGGACCCGGCGCTGATCAGCAAGGCCGTGGACTTGTTGATCCAGGCGCGGCAAATCCACTTCTTTGGCCTGGGCGCTTCGGCTCCCGTGGCCATGGACGCGCTGCACAAGTTCTTCCGCTTCAACCTGGCAGTGACCGCCCACGCCGACGTGCTGATGCAACGCATGATCGCCTCGGTGGCGCACACCGGCGAGTTGTTCGTGATCATTTCCTACACTGGCCGTACCCGCGAGCTGGTGGAAGTGGCGCGTATCGCTCGGGAAAACGGTGCATCAGTGTTGGGCGTGACCGCCGAGAACTCGCCGCTGGCCAAGGCCAGTACGGTAAGCCTGAACATCCCGTTGCCGGAAGACACCGATATCTACATGCCGATGACTTCTCGGATCATCCAGTTGACCGTGCTGGATGTGCTGGCGACCGGCATGACCTTGCGTCGTGGGGTGGATTTCCAGCCGCATTTGCGCAAGATCAAAGAGAGCTTGAATGACAGCCGGTATCCGGTGGGGGATGAGTTCAACTAGCAGGCAGCCCTGCCAGCAGTACCGGCGCTATCGCAGGCAAGCCAGCTCCCACAGGGAAATGCATTCCAAAGGTGGGAGCTGGCTTGCCTGCGATAGCGCCATCAGCCACACCGCTAAGCTCCAGCCCGCGCCTGCAAACTCAGATGCGCCCTCTCCCCCGGCGCCAGGCTCGCCGCCGCCATCGCCGCCTCCACACACACAAACCCCGACGCTTCGTTAAAGCTCACGCCCAACAGCGGTCGGCTCCCCGGGTGCCACACCACGGTGTCGGCAGTGTCGCCCGTGTCGATGCACAGTTCACGCTGCCAGGCGTGGTCCTTGAGCTGCAGTTCACCCTCATGCTGGAACACCCGCTGGCATCCACCATCGACCCGCAATTCGCCTTCCTGCTGGCAAACCTGGCGATTGAGCTGGTCATAACCTTGCGCCCCTTCAAGCCCAGACAGCGCTACCTCATCAACGTGACCAATACGCCAGTAAGCGTGCAATGCATGGCTCAACTGGCACGGCAGCTCGTCGTGATGCTCGGTGCTCAGGCGCAGTTCCAGGGTGTCGCCCAGGTGCGCGTGCAAGTCCACCTGCCAGTCGCACAGTTGCAATTGCCAGTGCAGGCGCACGCCGTCGTCATCGGTGCTGCTGTCGAGCAGTTTCCAGTCGATCAAGCGGGCCCAACCGTGGGAAGGCCAGGCATTTTCGCTGGGGTGGCGGCCATACCACGGCCAGCACACCGGCACGCCGCCACGAATGGCGCCGACCTGCGGCCACTTGGCTGCGCACCACAGCCAGGGCTTCTGGCCGGTGGGCTGAAAGTGCAACAGTTGTGCGCCCTGGCGACTGAACACCGCCTGGCACAGCGGATGATCGATCACCAACACGTCGCGCATCTGAAAGCGCTCCCAGGCGAACACAGGCCGCTCGCGCAGGGATTTGAAAAAGCGTTGCAGCGGTTGCTCGTGCATGTGCCCAGGTCCCGAATATCACAGTGCCACGCAAAAAAAAGCGGATAGCCATGGCTACCCGCAAATGCGCACAGAGAGAGGAGCTTATCGCAACAGCGTTAGAACGTAGACTGAATTTTCAGGCCCGCTACCAGCGCGTTGTCGACTTTATCCACGCCGCCAGGCTGGACAACGTACTGCAGGTTCGGACGCACAGTCAGCCAGTTGGTGACGTGGAAACCGTAGTTGAGTTCGACGTTGTACTCAGTCTCACGAATCGGCGTGTACAGCGGATTGTCGTAGTCGATCACGCCCCTGGCGTCGTTGAGCAGCTCAGAGTTCTTCTTCACATCATTGTTGACATGCAGGCGAGCGACGCCAATGCCGACGTCATCTTTTGGACGCGCATCGAATGGGCCTTTGTACACCAGCATCAACGACTGGTAGTTGTCGACCAGGTTGGTTTCCTTGTCATGGAAGGTCGCGTTGGCTGCGATGTTCAGACCACGGGAAGCGTCGCCGTTATGGGTGGTGAGTTGCTGTTGCGCAACGAACCAGTAACCTTTCTTGCTGCTGCGGGTACGGAAGTCGGCGCCGCTGAGGACCGCATCGTTACCGTTGACGTCTTCACGTACATCCGGAGCATCGGCCGCACTTTTATAGAAGCCCACACGGTATTCGCCCGGCAGGTTATTAACCTTCGGCGACCAGACCAATTCCACCGGGATCACGGTGCCCTTGGTACCACTGCCGCTGAGTTTGAAGCCGTTGCCGTGCTCCAGCTGCGAAGGGTTCTGGTTGTAGGCACCGATTTGCGCATACAGCTCAGGCGTGATGTTGTACTTCACGCGGATAGCGGCCTGGGCGACCGGCCAGTTGTACCAGGTATTGACGTAGTTACCGACCTGGGAACCGCAGAACGACAGGTTCTGGAAGTCGCAAGGGAAGGTGTTGAAGTCTTCGCCTTCACCGAAGTAACCGAGCTTCACGTCCAACTTGTTGTCGAACATCTGGTGCTGAATCCAGAACTGGGTCAGGCGCACCATGTGGCCACGGCCATACACTTCTTGCGAGGAACTCAAGGTGCCGGCACGCGGGTCGCCAATGCGGTCATTGGAAATGTTCTGGCCATTACGATTGGTCAACTGGATCTTGGCCTGGGTGTTATCCCAGCCCCACAGTTTTTGCAGGTCCAGTGCCACGCCAAGACCAAACTGGTCAGAGTAGCGACCGGTCTTGTCGTCGTTGTAGCCACCGTGAGCGTTGTAGCCCATCTCCCCAACGTAGTCGGCCTTGATGTCGATACCTTGCTCGATCAGCTTGGTACGCTCGCCGCCCCAATCGCCGGTCATCCACTTGGAATCGGCGCTGAATGCATCGGCCGCCATCGCATTGGCGGACAATACAAGGGCTGCTGCCGCTGACAGTTGGCAGATCAGCCGGGTGTTGTTGTGTTGCTTTTTCATCCCTACATCCTCGTCTTTATTGTTATTAAACTGTTTTTATCTAACGCGGGTTACATTTTTTTAGCTAAAACAACGAGTTAACCATTAACCACATTACTGTAGGAGCGAGCTTGCTCGCGAAAAACTCAAGGTCACTGCGCTCATCCAGGATGCCCGCGTTATCGTTAACGACCTTCGCGAGCAAGCTCGCTCCTACACGATGCTTTAGCGGCCCTTGAACTGGGTCACATTGTCGGCATGCCCCTGTGCCGGCAATGAAGCCGCCGTGCCCAATCGCTCGCCGGTCTTGGCGTCAAACAGCAATACCTTGGCCGGGTCGAACTGCAAGGTCAGGGTCTCGCCCACTTGCGGTGCCACGTCCGGCGCCAAACGGCAGCAGACCTTGGTGTCGTTGAGCTGCACAAACACCAGGGTGTCCGGGCCGGTCGGCTCAGTCACCTGCACTTCGGCACGAATGCTCGACGAGCCATTACCCTCGCCCGCTGCCAGCACGATCTGCTCCGGGCGCAGGCCCAGGATCACATCGCGGTCTTCCAGCCCGGCGTCATTCATGCCCAGCGCCAACTCGCAACGGGCTTGGCCGCTGTCGAGCACCGCCACCAGATCACCGTTCTGGCGTTTTAGGCGCATGGGAACGAAGTTCATCGGTGGTGAACCGATAAAGCTTGCCACAAACAGGTTGGCAGGGTCGTTGTAAATTTCCTTCGGCGTGCCGAATTGCTGGATGATCCCGTCCTTCATCACCGCCACTTTGTCGCCCAGGGTCATCGCTTCGATCTGGTCGTGGGTCACGTAGACGGTGGTGGTTTTCAGACGCTGGTGCATCAGCTTCATTTCGGTACGCATCTCGACGCGCAGCTTGGCGTCAAGGTTAGACAGTGGTTCGTCGAACAGGTAGATCTTCGGCCGACGCGCCAAGGCACGGCCCATGGCCACACGCTGTTGCTGGCCACCGGACAACTGGCCCGGCTTGCGGTTGAGCAAGTGCTCGATTTGCAGCAGCTTGGCCACGCGAGCCACTTCGGCGTCGATGTCGGCTTGCGGCATCTTGCGGATCTTGAGGCCGAACTCGATGTTCTCGCGCACGCTCATGGTCGGGTACAACGCGTAGGACTGAAACACCATGGCGATGTCACGGTCCTTGGGGCTCATGCCGCTCACGTCTTGATCACCGATCATGATCGCGCCGCCAGTGATGGTCTCAAGGCCGGCGATGCAGTTCATCAGCGTGGATTTACCACAGCCCGACGGGCCGACCAGGATCAGGAACTCGCCTTCCTTGATCGACAGTTCGATGTTCTTCAAGGTGTCGGGCAGGCCGGCGCCATAGGTCTTGTTTACATTGCGAAGTTCAAGCGTAGCCATGATTACCCCTTGACCGCGCCGGCCGTGAGGCCGCGCACGAAATACTTGCCTGCGATCACATAGACCAGCAGGGTCGGCAGCCCGGCGATCATCGCCGCCGCCATATCCACGTTATATTCCTTGGCCCCGGTGCTGGTGTTGACCAGGTTGTTCAGCGCTACCGTGATGGGCTGGGAGTCGCCGCTGGAGAACACCACACCGAACAGGAAGTCGTTCCAGATCTGGGTGAACTGCCAGATCAGGCAGACCATGATGATCGGCGTCGACATCGGCAGGATGATCCGGCGGAAGATGGTGAAGAACCCCGCTCCGTCCAGGCGTGCGGCCTTGATCAGCGCATCCGGGATGCTCACGTAGTAGTTACGGAAGAACAGCGTGGTGAACGCCAGGCCGTAGACCACGTGGATAAACACCAGGCCGGTGGTGGTGCTGGCCAGGCCCATCTTGCCGAGGGTAAACGACGCGGGCAGCAGCACGGTCTGGAACGGCAGGAAGCAGCCGAACAGCAGCAGGCCGAAGAACAACTGCGAACCGCGAAAGCGCCAGAACGACAGCACGTAGCCGTTCAAGGCGCCAATGGCGGTAGAGATCAGCACAGCAGGAACGGTGATCTTGATCGAGTTCCAGAAGTAGCCATCCACGGTGGCCCAGGCCTTGACCCAGCCGATGCCGCTGACCACGGTGGGCCAGCTCAGCAGGTTACCGGTGCTGATGTCTTCCGGGGTCTTGAAGCTGGTGAGCAGCATCACCACCAGCGGCACCAGGTACAGCAGCACCGCCAGGATCAGCACCGCGTAAATCGCGATGCGGCTCAGGCTGATGGCAGGTTTGGCGGCGAGACTAGTCATTGCGCTTGGTCCTCAGCTCGGAATACAGGTACGGCACGATGATCGCGAGGATCGCACCGAGCATCAGGATTGCACTGGCCGAGCCCATGCCCATCTGGCCACGACTGAAGGTAAACGAGTACATGAACATCGCCGGCAGGTCGGACGAGTAGCCCGGGCCGCCTGCGGTCATTGCCGCCACCAGGTCGAAGCTCTTGATCGCAATGTGCGCCAGGATCATCACCGCACTGAAGAACACCGGACGCAGGCTGGGCAGCACCACGCTCCAGTAGATGCGCGGCAAGCTCGCGCCGTCGATCTGTGCAGCACGAATGATCGACTGATCAACGCCGCGCAGGCCGGCGAGGAACATCGCCATGATAAAGCCCGAGGCTTGCCACACAGCAGCGATCACCAGGCAGTAGACCACGCGGTCCGGGTCGATCAGCCAGTCGAGACGGAAGCCTTCCCAGCCCCAGTCCCGCAGGAGTTTGTCCAGGCCCATGCCCGGGTTGAGCAGCCATTTCCAGGCGGTACCGGTGACGATCATGGAGAGCGCCATCGGGTACAGGTAAATGGTGCGGATAAAGCCTTCGCGGCGGATTTTCTGGTCGAGGAAAATCGCCAGCAGCACACCGATCACCAGGGTGATGCCGATGAACATGCCGCCGAACACGGCCAGGTTCTTGCTCGCCACCCACCAGCGGTCGTTATCAAACAGCCGCTGATACTGCGCCAGGCCCGCCCATTTGTAGCTGGGCAGGAACGTCGAGGTGGTGAACGACAGCACGAACGTCCACAGGATGTAGCCATAAAAGCCCACCAGCACAATGAACATGCTCGGCGCCAGCACCAGTTTAGGGAGCCAGCGCTGCAGCACATCGAATGGCGAGGCCTTGCTGAACACAGCAACAGAACTCATGGGAAAATCCAGTACAGGGAAAAAGGACTAGCAGCAGAACCGTCTGGTACGCGGCTCGTGTGGGAGCGGGCTTGCTCGCGAATGCAGCAGGTCAGTCACCAAACATGCTGTCTGATACACCGCTTTCGCGAGCAAGCCCGCTCCCACACAAGCCCGCTCCACAGCTGTTACTTGGCCGACTTGATCGCCGCGCCAAGCTTCTTGGCCGTGTCGGCCGGGTCGGCTTTCGGGTCGTTGATGAAGTTGGTCACGACATCAAAGAACGCACCCTGTACCGCCAGGGTCGTGGCCATGTTGTGGGCCATGCTTGGCTGCAGGCCACCGGTCTTGGCGTCGGCCAAAAAGTCCTTGGCGGCGGTCTGGGCGCAGGAGTCAAAACCGTAGGATTCCATCTTGGTCAGCATGTCGTTACGCACAGGGATCGAGCCCTTGTTAATGCTGAACACCTTCTGGAAGTTTTCACCCAGCACCACTTTGGCGATGTCCTGCTGGCCCGCGGCAGTGCCTTTGTCTTTCTGCTTGAACACCGCCAGGGAGTCGATGTTGTAGGTGAAGGCTTTGTCGGTGCCCGGGAACGCTACGCACTCATAATCCTTGCCGGCGACTTTCTTGGCGGCGGTCCATTCGGACTTGGCCCAGTCACCCATGATCTGCATGCCGGCTTTGCCATTGATGACCTTGCCCGCTTCCAGGTTCCAGTCCTGGCCCTTGCCGTCGACGTCCATGTAGGTCGCGACTTTCTTCAGCTCGGTGAGGGCCTTGACCATTTCCGGGCCAGTCAATGCGCCGTTATCCAGGTCGACCAGGGCTTTCTTGTAGCCATCGGCGCCCATCACGGAGAGCACCACCGCTTCGAACACGGTGCTGTCCTGCCAAGGCTGGCCGCCGTGGGCGAGCGCAATGAAGCCTGCAGCCTTGAGCTTGTCGCCCGCTGCGTAGAATTCTTCGAGGGTGGTTGGGTTCTTGGTGATGCCGGCTTTCTTGAAGACTTCCGGGTTGATCCACAGCCAGTTCACACGGTGGATATTCACCGGCACGGCGACGTAGTCACCGTCGTATTTCACGGTGTCGGAGACTTTCTTGTCGAGCAGCGAATCCCATTTTTCTTCTTTGGCGACGTCTTTGAGCACGTCGGTGTCGAGCAGGCCAGTCGACGCCCACTCCTGGATGTCAGGGCCTTTGATCTGGGCAACGCCTGGCGGGTTGCCGGCGACCGCGCGGCTTTTGAGCACGGTCATGGCAGTGGCGCCACCGCCGCCTGCTACAGCACCGTCTTTCCAGGTGAAGCCGTCTTTCTCAACTTGGGCCTTCAGGACATCCACAGCCGCTTTTTCACCGCCGGAGGTCCACCAATGCACCACTTCCACCGTACCTTTGGAGTCGGCGGCAAATGCACTGAGGGGGAACAACGAGGCAATGGAAATAGCGACGGCGAGGCGATTAATCGCGTTCATCTGAGTACCTTTTCTTGTTGTTATGCATGCAAGTCTAGAGCTTGCGCTGCACGGAGTTTAAACATGGATTTTCAGGGCGCAGGTAACAAAGGGACGCACAAATGTCACCACTTGGTGACATAGCATCCGCTGCCCAATGCACTGGCCAGGCTGGGTGCCAAGGGCAATGCAGGCAGCACGACCGCTTGCCAGGCATGGTACAGGTCAGGTTTGCCGCCCCAGATTTTACTGCTGGGTTGGTTGTGCGGGCTGAGTTCGTGATGCCAACTGCCCTGGAGCCGGTCGATGAAGTGGGTTTCGCAAAATTCCCAGAAGCGCCGGTACCAGGTTTCGTAATGCAGCTCGCCGCTACGTTTGAGCAGCGCCTGAGCGGCGGCGCTGGCTTCAGCATGGGTCCAGTGCAGGCGCTCGCGTACCACCGGGCGCTGGTTCCAATCCAAAGTGTAGACAAGGCCCGGCGCACCATCCACCGCCCAGGCGTACTCGCAGGCACTGGCGAACAGGCCTTTGGCGTCGCTCACCAGCCAGTCCGGCGTGGCCAGCTTGGCCTTGAGGCGTGCAGCTTCCAGGTGCAGCAGCAACCGCGCCCATTCAAAACCATGGCCGGGTGTGATGCCGTAAGGGCGAAAGCCATCGGCGGGGTTGTCTTGGTTGTAACCGAGCAAGGGCTTCCACTGCGCGTCGAAATGCTCGATCACCATGAACTGGTTGCCGGCGGCGTGGGTGTGGATCACTCGCTCGACAATGCGCAGCGCGCGGTCCAGCCAGCGTGTATCACCGCTGACATCGGCCAACGCCAGGAAGGCTTCGGTGGCGTGCATGTTGCTGTTGGCGCCACGATAGGCTTCGACGCCGCCCCAGTCTTGGGCGAAGGATTCGAGCATGACGCCCTCCTCTTCGCTCCAGAAGAACTGTTCGATGATATGGATGGCGTCGTTCATTAATGTTTGTGCACCCGGCGCGCCGGCCACCACGGCAGAGCTGGCCGCGAGGGCCACGAAGGCGTGCAGGTAGGCGGCCTTGCCGGTGTTGCCATCAGCCGCGTGGGGCGCGGCGAACCAGCCACCGTGCTCGCTGTCGCGCAGCGGGCCGCTGAGCGCCGCCACACCGTGCGCCACCAACTCGGCATAACCCGGCAACCCCATGGCATGGGCCATGGCAAAGCTGTGGGTCATGCGCGCGGTGTTCATGGTTTCGGCGCGGGCATTGGCCGGCAACTGGCCTTTATCGTCAAGGTTGCCGAAACCGTCCGGCAGGCGCGATGCCTTGGCGAACGCCAGCAGCCGCTGGCCTTCGGCGGCGAGCCAAGCGTGATGGGCAGGTGCATTCAGCCAACTGCTGGCAGGCAGTGGATGGGTGGTCATGGGTGGCCCTTATTGTTTTTTTGGGATGACCGGAGTCTAAACAAGGGCGTGGGATGGGCAAGTAACGAAAGGGATGGCAAATGTCACCAAGTGGTGACAATCAACACCCTAATCCTAATGTAGGAGCGAGCTTGCTCGCGAAAAGCCAACAAGCGCCACGCTTATCCAGGAAACCCGCGTGATCGTTAACGTTTTTCGCGAGCAAGCTCGCTCCTACAGAGGACGATTTGCGGTCATTGGCCCAGTGGGGTGGCCGCAGCCGGCGCATTGAGGCGCTGATTCAAGTTCTGCACCTGGCTCTGCAAGGTGGTGATATTGCGCGTGGTCTGGATGCGGAACACGTCGAATTCCTTGTTGGTCGGCGCGTCGACGTTGGCCGGCTGGTTTTCCTGGGCGCTCTTGAGTACCAGCAGGTCCTGCTCGAGACGGGCGATGGCCGCGCTTGGGTTGCCTTGTTTCTTCAAGGCGGCCACATCGGTGGCCAGGCCCTTGACCTCGGCCTGCGCTGCCGTAAGGCTGGCGACCGCGTCAGTGAGGGCCTGCACCTGGCCTTGCAGCTTGGTGTTGGCCGCTGTCAGTTCGGTGGTGCTGGCACTCATCTGCGCCAGGCGGCTGTCCAGTTCGGTGGCCTGCCCCGCGACGCCCAACTGTTGCTTGCCCTGCTCCTGCAACTGGGCTTCCAGCTGCTTGATCTGAAGTTTCAAGGCTTCGCTGCCGTTGTTCACATTGGCTTCGCTGGCCACGACCTTGCCGGAAATCGCCTGCAGGCGCCCGGCCGCTTCTTCGCTGATGCGGGCAAAACTCTCCTGGGTGGCGACCAACTGCTGGCCCATCAGGGAGATCTGCTGGAAGCTCCACCAGGCCAGGCCCGCGAAGGCGATCAACAGCGCGCCGACCAGTGCCCACAACGGGCCGGTGCTGGCGCTCTTGACCTTGACCACGGGCGTCGTTCGCGAACGCACCGACGTCGCGGCGGTCGGCACGAAATCATCGTCATCCCCAATATCGGCCCGCAGGCTGGGAACGTTGTCGAAGTCGTCTTTAGCATCGTTACGCATGAATCTACCCTGAATCAATGAGATGGCTGGCTGCAAAGCCGAGCGGCAGGAGTATAAACCGCACTCCCGGCGCATGGATCGACTCGGAACCTGGAATTGGGTTCCCGAAGTGTTGCTGGTTATGAGCTTATTGGCGGCCCGGGTCCTGGGCTTTCCACCAGCTGCAGAACTCGTCGAGCGCGGCCCACAGGCTGACCTTGGGCTCGTAGTCGAGATAATGCCTGGCGCGGCTGATGTCGAGGGTGAAATCTTTGTTCATCACCTGCATGCCCAGGCGCGACAATGCCGGTTCCGGCCGCCCCGGCCACATCGCGCAGAAGGCTTCATTCAAGGCCGCCACGCTGTAAGAAACACCGTAGGAGCGGTAACGGGTCACCTGGGGCAGCTCCATTTGCCGCATCACGTAGTTCACCACATCCCAGATCGGCACCGGTGCGCCGTTGCTGATGTTGTAGGCCTTGCCCAGCGCCGAGCCGGTGGCGAGCAAACTGCTGAGCAGCGCCTCGTTAAGGTTGTGCACACTGGTGAAGTCGACTTTGTTCAAGCCGTCGCCGACGATCGCCAGGCGGTTCTTGCGCTGCATTTTCAGCAGGCGCGGGAAGATGCTCATATCGCCGGCCCCGGTAACAAACCGTGGGCGCAGGGCTATCACTTGCAGGCCGAACTCTTGGGCGCCAAAGACCTTCTGCTCAGCCAGGTATTTAGTGGCGGCATAGGGATGCTTGAAACGCTTGGGCACTTGTTCTTCGGTGAGCCCCAGATGGTCGCGACCGTCAAAGTAGATCGACGGCGACGACAGGTGCACCAGGCGCCCGACGCGCTGTTTCAGGCATGCCTCGACGACGTTTTCGGTGACCAGCACATTGTTCTGGTGGAAGTCCTGGTACTTGCCCCACAGCCCGACGGCGCCGGCGCAATGCACCACGGCTTCGACATCGCGGCACAGGTCGCGCACCAGGTCGGCGTCATTCAAGTCACCCTGGATAAACTCGGCACCGCGCCGTACCAGGTGCTCCACACCCTCGGCGCGCCGCCCGTTGACCCGCACGTCCAGGCCCTGCTCAAGGGCGAAGCGCGCAAAGCGCCCGCCGATGAAGCCGCTTGCGCCGGTGACCAGAATTTTCATGTCGTACTCCGTGTTCTTTCGTTTTTCATCGCTGTTGCCTTGACGCGCGCCATCACTCCAACGGCACCAACCAATGGCCACACACATCGGCCAGATGGTCGGTCAACAAGCCCAACAGTTGCCCGCCACTGCGCCAATGATGCCAGTACAGCGGCACATCGATGGGCTTATCTGGCAATAACTCGACCAATACGCCGCTTTCCAACTGATCACGCACCTGTAATTCAGGCACCAGGCCCCAGCCCAGGCCAGCTTCTGTCAGGCGGATAAAGCCTTCGGATGACGGGCATAGATGGTGTTCGAAACCACCGTCCACGCCCAGGGACGCCAGGTAGCGGTGCTGCAGAAAATCATCCGGGCCGAACACCAGCGCAGGCGTGCGCGCCAATTGGTCGGCCCGCACACCTTCAGGAAAATGCCGCGCCAGAAAGGCCGGGCTGGCCAGCGCCCGATAACGCATGGCGCCCAGCAACAGGCTGCGGGCACCGGCCACGGGGCGTTCGCTGGCGCAAATGCAGGCCGCCACTTCACCGGCGCGCATGCGTTTGAGGCCCACGGTCTGGTCTTCGACCACTAGGTCCAACAGCAAATGCTGTTCGGCGCAGAAGTCGCTGACTGCCTCGGCCCACCAAGTGGCGAGGCTGTCGGCATTCAGGGCAATGCGCAGGCGCTCGGGCATGCCCTCCTCGTCCAGGGCCGGCACCTGGCTTTGCAGGTCACGCTCCAGCAAACGCACCTGCTGCACGTGGTTGAGCAGGCGCCGGCCGATATCGGTGGGCGTCGGCGGCGAGGCGCGTATCAACACCGGCTGGCCGACGCGCGCCTCCAATAGCTTGATGCGTTGGGAGATGGCGGACTGCGACAGCCCCAACACCTGGGCACCGCGCTCAAAGCCGGCTTGTTCCACCACCGCCGCCAGGGCGGAAAGCAATTTATAGTCGAACATCAGTTTCTCTAATGAGCGATCAGCAATATTGGTTTTTCTTATACAACCTCAAGCGTCACCATAGCCAGCATCGTTTGAGCATCAACAAGGATCTTCCTCTATGTGGCAAAGCTATATGAACGGTTTGCTGGTGGCCCTCGGGTTGATCATGGCAATCGGCAGCCAAAATGCATTCGTACTCGCGCAAAGCCTGCGCCGTGAACATCACTTACCCGTGGCGGCGCTGTGTGTGATCTGCGACGCACTGCTAGTGGCCGCTGGGGTATTCGGGCTGGCCACCGTGCTGGCGCAGAGCCCGATACTGCTGGCGGTGGCACGCTGGGGCGGCGCTGCGTTCCTGCTGTGGTACGGCGCATGCGCGTTGCGCAGGGCCTGCTCGAAACAGAGCCTGGACCAAAGCGACAGCCTCAAGACGCGCTCATTGCGCGCCGTATTGCTGAGCGCCCTGGCGGTGACCTTGCTCAACCCCCATGTCTACCTGGACACGGTCCTGTTGATCGGCTCCCTGGGCGCGCAACAAACCGAACCGGGTGCCTACGTAGCCGGTGCGGCCAGTGCTTCGTTTCTGTGGTTCGCCACCCTGGCGTTGGGCGCGGCATGGCTGGCACCCTGGCTGGCACGCCCGGCCACCTGGCGCCTGCTGGACCTGCTGGTGGCCGCGATGATGTTCTCGGTGGCCTATCAACTGATCAGCGCCTGAGCAATATTCCAAAACGCGCTGGAACCTCTATCCCACACAGTTGTTGCGTGGTTATGCCGCACCCCCGGTGCTATGATCGGACCCCTGCGCCGCAAAGAGTACAAACTCCCCGGCGCATGTTTGGCCGCCCGTGATCGGCCTTGCGCTCACCGCAACTGACCTGATTAGGAGAATCATCATGGCTTTCGAATTGCCGCCGCTGCCCTACGCACACGATGCCCTGCAGCCGCACATCTCCAAGGAAACCTTGGAATACCACCACGACAAGCACCACAACACCTATGTCGTGAACCTGAACAATCTGGTGCCTGGCACCGAGTTCGAAGGCAAGACCCTGGAAGAGATCGTCAAGTCTTCCTCGGGCGGCATCTTCAACAACGCCGCTCAAGTCTGGAACCACACCTTCTACTGGAACTGCCTGGCGCCAAACGCCGGCGGCCAACCCACCGGCGCGCTGGCTGAAGCCATCAACGCTGCGTTCGGTTCGTTCGACAAGTTCAAAGAAGAGTTCACCAAGACTTCGGTCGGCACCTTCGGTTCCGGTTGGGGCTGGTTGGTGAAAAAGGCTGACGGTTCCCTGGCCCTGGCCAGCACCATCGGCGCCGGCAACCCGCTGACCAACGGCGACACCCCGCTGCTGACCTGCGACGTTTGGGAACACGCCTACTACATCGACTACCGCAACGTGCGTCCAAAGTATGTGGAAGCGTTCTGGAACCTGGTCAACTGGAAGTTCGTGGCTGAGCAGTTCGAAGGTAAGGCCTTCACTGCCTAAGCAACGCTTGCCGCACTGCTGGTCATTTGAGTGATTATCAAATAATCCGTGATCCGTTCAAAAAACCGAAGTCCTTTTTGGATTTCGGTTTTTTTATGCCTAGTCACCTCCCTACATATACTTACAAACAACCCAAGCCATAGCCAATCATTATAAACAACTGTCAGAACTCACAGGTTCTAACCGGTTGATTTTTCCATACGCTCATATCTCCATACCCCGTTCTGAACGGTCAGGACTATCACGTTATAAGGAGATTAACCATGGCGCACAACCCAATGGGCAAAGACCCGGCCGACTACGAAAGCGAGCCAATCTTTAATGCAACCACACAAAAATCCAATATGGTGAACACCCGTACCGGGTTGTTTGAAGCTTATATAAAGATGCCTGCAATTATCGGTAACTCAGGCAATGGCCCCGTATTCGAAATGAACCTATTCTATAGCCCTCTGACCAACAACCAAGCCGCCCTGGGCGACGGCTGGGAATTCAGCCCGACCCTCTACAGTGAGGAATATGAAAGGCTGACGCTCCATAGTGGAGAAACACTGTCCCTGAAAAAGGGCAAAAACTTGAACACCCCTACGATCGACGCTGAATGGGATAATGATGGAAAACTAAAGGTCCGGCGCGGAGGTAGAGTAGAGCTCCTATCAAAATTGGAAGACACATTATTTTATTTTCCAGAGTGGCTGACCGACGATGGTTACAACAAGCTGCATTTTAACTGGATAGCCACACCTCATATCATAGAGGGTAAAACCTATTACCAGACAAAATTACAAAGTATCCGCGACGGTGACGGCGAGGGAGATCCCCTGATCGAAATAGAATACACACTTGCCAATGACACCGACCAACCAGCGATAACCCCCGTCACCATGACCTACTGGCCGACCCACCCCGCTGAAAAACTGCGTTATCAACTGAACATTGAGGACTACGCCCTCACATCCGTAGTGCTCGCCGACGATATCCAAACCAAGCTTGAGTATCTGGACCATGAGACCGCTGGTTGGTTACTGAACAAATTCACCAATTGGGACGGCCTCGTCGAAGTGTTGTTGTATAACGACAATGGGTTGAGTTTTCCGGACAATCCGAAATTAACAAAACTGCCATGTGTGAACGAACATTACATCTACCCTAGTAATGGCGTCCTACCATTTGTTCACCGTTATGAATACGACCGCTCAGACAGGTTTGATTACTACATAACCACCGAATTTCACGAAGCGATAACAGAATACAAATACGACTACAACACCAATGAAATCGTATTGGAAACCGTGACAAGATCCAGCCGCAACGTACCTTTCATTATCACCACAAGCCACACAATCTCTGCTGACTCAACCGCTATAAAAAACGACCGAACTATTACGTACCGCCACAACACCAAGAGCCGAAAGGTAGAAATTAAAAATCGATTTAATCAACATGCCGCCCTGATCGAGAACATACAACCGGGAAAAGCAACTCAATATAATTACGACCCTCCTGTCAATGGCCAAGCTCCTCTACCCCGCCAAGAAACTCAGTTCTCATTGAGCTCATCTCCCGGAGTTAAGATCGTCAAACAGTTCGATTATGATTCAATAAAGGGCATGAGCGAGCAAAAACTTAGCCAATTAATTCAAATCTTTTCGCCCTATAACCCTCTCAAGCAACGCATAACCTACCAACACATTGAGTATTACCAAGAAAACAGCTTTCGAAAAGGAAAACCAAAAAAAATCACTCAGAAGGACGGCGAATTCGGCTTACCCGTTCGAGACTTCAATTACGCTCTTGGAGGCACAAACAATTCCGAGCTAACCACCACAACCACCGAGAGCATCGGCACTCAGACGCGCGTTTCCTCAAGCACTCAAAGCGTACTTAGCGGGCGACTTATACGCCAGGTAGACACGGACGGTAATCGGGCCGAGTACACTTACGACGCGTTCGGAAGGTTAGCGACCCTCACTTTATGTGCGCAGAGCCCAACGTATAAGCAAATCACGGCCTATACCTACCCTGCCCCAGGCCAAGTCATGATCACTGAAGCTAACGGGCAGGTTCGCTTAGAAGTATACGATGGGCAGGACCGACTCCTCAGAGAGTACGACTACCCCGAACCAGGCACTCAACGCCTGCTCAAGGAGGTCAGCTACGACAATTACGGAAGGGAGAAGCGCAGCACTCAATATGATTACCACGCAGACGGCACGCAGCTCAGTGAGTGGAGTGAGGTGGTCTATGATGGTTGGGGTGAAGTCGAGCAGCGAAACTATAGCAGCGGCCGGCGAGACTTTAACCACTACGACCCCATCGCGATGACACGCACAGAGTGGAGCGGAACACCCGCTGATAAACATAGAAAGGTAACCACCTACAACGAGGACGAAACAATCAAGAAAGTTGAGTTTC
Organism: Pseudomonas sp. MF6394; assembly: GCF_002018845.1. Classification (NCBI taxonomy): domain Bacteria; kingdom Pseudomonadati; phylum Pseudomonadota; class Gammaproteobacteria; order Pseudomonadales; family Pseudomonadaceae; genus Pseudomonas; species Pseudomonas sp. MF6394. Next base: position 16,351 of record NZ_MVOJ01000028.1, on the reverse strand, counting down.
GCGATCAGAATGGCGCGGTCTATCAGACTCAAACCGCTACCTACACAGAGGAGCGACTCCTTGAGCAGTTGCAAACCGATGGCGAGTTCGGGGTCACCACCATCACCTATACCCGTGATTCTTTCGGACGCGTACTCACGGAGGCCCATGTTGAAGACGATAAAGGCTTGCTACCCCTTTTAAACCTTGCCTACACCTACCATTACACCTACCCCGCTTTTTCTCCGAGCAACGAACCTGAAACCATAGACATCAGTTTCTCCCTCCTTGGCCTGCAAAGACGCTCGCTGGGTAAACGTACGTTTGATGCGTGGGGCCGTGTCACTAGCTTGACCCGGGGCGACGCGACCGAAACCTATACCTACATTGGCGCCAGCACGGTCCCTGCTTCGACAAAAACAGCGGACGGCCTCGTCCTCAAACATGAGTACATCCCGGAACTGGGCAACAAGCTGAGCAAAATCACTAACGAAGACGGCAGCAAACAGAAAACGTTCAGCTATGCCCATGCCAGGCAAAACATCTCCACCGCCAGTGAGGGAGAGCGTATTCTGAAACACCACCATGACAGCCAACTGCGCGTGACGCAACAACACGCTCAGACGCAGCCTGGCAAAACCAAAGAAGTATCCTGCAGTTACTCGCCCGCAGGGCGTTTACTCAGTGATACCGACGTATTCGGCGCGACAACGAAGTTCCTATACAACTCAGGTGGACAGCGTACCTTTAGCAAAAAAGAGTTCGTCACCTCCTACACATACAATGACCAAGGGCTCGCAGAGAATGAACGTCTAGAGGTTAAGACCGACGCAGCGAAACACGTTGATCTCAAATATGAATACGACGCTCAGCAACGTGAAATCATGCGCGAGTTTCACCCCGTCAATACCTCCATCGTCCTTAAAATAATGACATCTTATTATAGTGACGGCCGGTTCAAACAGGTTCAGTTGAAAGGAGACAGCGACGTCCTGGGCTCACGCAGCTTCACCTACACAGCTGCTGGGAGGCTTAAGTCATGCACGACAACAGGGGTATGGAGGCCACAAAACCCGAAAGGAAAACTCATAGACAAAGAAGAGTTCACCTACGACGCACTTGGCAATGTCAGCCGGTGTGTCAGCACCTTCGCTGGCGCGCGCAATATCGCGACCTATACCTACGACAGCTCAATGGGGGTTCGCCTGGAAAAGATCGAGAACACGCATGCGGACTACACAAAATCGGCCACTTTGACCTATGACGCCGCCGGCCGCATCTCTCAAGATCAAAAAGGCAGAAAATACCATTATGACTGGTTGGGGCACTTGACGCAGATAGGGAGCAAGCTATACAGCTACGCCCCCGATGATAGCCTGATGACAGTCGGTGAGGGGCCGGACCAACGTCAGCTCATCTATAGAGAGGGCCAGCTCAACGGCGAATATGCCATTGAGAATGACAGCAATTTCCGGCAATTGCAGCCCGGCAGCGCCAGTTGCATCGCCCAACAAACCAGGATTTCAGGGGTGGACAGGATCCTGTACGAATGGCGAGACCTTAATGGCACGGTGTGTGTCACCTACGACGCAGTGGCTGACACAACAAAGTTTCATGCCTATACCGCGTTCGGCGAACATTTCTTCGAAGATACCCACTCCTTATTGGGCTACCAAGGAGAATACGAGGACGCCACGAACGGCCAAATCCCCTTGGGCGAACGCGTCTACCTGCCCCAGATACGACAGTTCCACGCCCCAGACACCAGCAGCCCATTTGGCATCGGTGGCCCACACGCCTACGGCTATTGTGTCGGTAACGACCCGATCAACTTTCATGACCCCAGCGGTCACTTCTCGGTTAGCCGGGCACTGAGGAACATTTGGGGAGACAATCTGCCCGAGCCTCTCAGCCTTGGTGAGAGTGGTAAGGTGATTTCCACTATACTATTTAGCGGTATAGGGGTGCTCACCGCAATTATGACGGCCCCGGCGTCGCTGATAGTAGCAGCGGCCTTGGCCGCTCTTACTTCAGCAGTATTGGCGGTCACCGCAGTAGTTATTGCCGAGAGCCATCCGGAATGGTCCCAAGGACTGGCCTGGGCCTCACTATTCTTCGGTATTGCCTCTGGAGCTACGGCACTGATCAAGAACATGCCACAGAGATTTGCAAGACTTTCCAACTACCTGGGGAATACGACACGCACTGTCGGCAAGAACGTCTTTCGACGCACGGCAGCTGTTTCGCCGGCGCAAAAAATAGTGCGAGCCGGCCTTGGCGAGCTGCCGGAGAATATGGATCCTATATCTAAGCTGCGCCTGATAGAGCCTTATCAATACACTGGGGTCCTCAAGGAAACACCGAGCATCGAACTATTCCAAGACTTTAACACCCTGCTATTTGGTGTTACCGGCGTATTGAGTAATACCGGGGCGCTGAGTGAAATGGAAAAAGTGGATGGTTTGAATACGCTCATAGGTAATGGTACTTGGTTGCCGAATGGTAGCTGGCACAAGTTATGGATTAGTATCCGGAAGTAAACCGCCCTCAGCGAAGCAGCGCCTTGAGACAAACAGGGGCACTGGCCTCGCCTGATACTGACATCAATCGCCAGCGATCGACTGGAGTACCGTCTCAGGACATTCGCTGAACTTGAGCCCGGCAATCGCCGGGCTTTTTTATGCACACCAGGCAGACAGCCCAGAGATACCGGAACTCAACCGTAACAATTGACCACACAACCGTCAGGAGGAATAACCCTCCTGAATGAATGTGGAGAATGACGATGGATCCTATTTCGATGGCAGCAGGCGCAATCCCGATGATATCGGGCCTTCTCGACAAGGGCCTGGATGTGGCAAAAGGCGCTCTGGACTTGGCGAACAAGCTCGTAGACACGGTCGGCAAGGACGCAAAGGTCGCCGGGGACGCACACCAGTCAGAGGGTAAGTGCAATTATTAAGAAGGTCGTCGAACTGGAAGGCGGATCTGCTCCGCCTTCTCCCCTGCCAAGCCTGCTGCGCACGTCGTGCCCTTTTGCCCGCCTGTGAAAGCCCCACCATAAGTTGTCGCCGCGGCACCTTTATTCAGCAACACCCTCAATTTATCCCAAGCCCCAATGTCCCTTTGACTGCCATCACCAGATTGCCAATACTCATGGCATATTGACGGCCACCCGCATGAGACAAGGAATGCCCCTTTGAAGCTGGAACTCAAGAACAGCTTGTCGGTGAAGTTGCTACGGGTTGTGCTGCTGTCGGCCTTGATCGTGGGTGTGGCGCTGAGCGTGGCGCAGATCGTTTTTGATGCCTACAAGACGCGCCAGGCCGTCGCGGGCGATGCCCAGCGCATCCTCGACATGTTTCGCGACCCCTCGACCCAGGCCGTGTACAGCCTGGATCGCGAGATGGGCATGCAGGTGATCGAAGGTCTGTTCCAGGACGACGCTGTGCGCATGGCCTCTATCGGCCACCCCAACGAGACCATGCTGGCGGAAAAAAGCCGCCCTTTACAGCAGTCCCCCAGCCGCTGGTTGACCGACCTGATTCTTGGTCAGGAACGCTCCTTTACCACTGCGTTGGTGGGCAAGGGCCCCTACAGCGAATATTACGGCGACCTGAGTATCACCCTCGACACCGCCACCTATGGCCGAAGTTTCCTGGTCAGCTCGGTCATCATCTTTATCTCGGGGGTATTACGCGCCCTCGCCATGGGGCTGGTGCTGTACCTGGTGTATCACTGGATGCTGACCAAACCGCTGTCGCGGATGATCGAGCACCTGACCTCGATCAACCCGGACCGCCCCAGCGAGCACAAGATCCCTCAGCTCAAGGGCCACGAACGCAACGAACTGGGGCAGTGGATAAACACCGCCAACCAATTGCTCGAATCCATCGAGCGCAATACCCACCTGCGCCACGAGGCCGAATCGAGCCTGTTGCGCATGGCCCAATACGACTTCCTGACCGGCCTGCCGAACCGCCAGAAGTTGCAGGCGCAACTGGACAAGATCCTCACGGACGCTGGCCGCCGGCAACGCCGTGTCGCGGTGTTGTGCGTGGGCCTGGATGACTTCAAGAGCGTCAACGAGCAGTTTACCTACCAGGCCGGCGACAAACTGCTGCTGGCCCTGGCCGACCGTCTGCGCGCCCACAGCGGCCGCCTGGGTACGCTCGCCCGCCTGGGCGGTGACCAGTTCGCCCTGGTGCAAGCCGATATCGACCAGCCCTACGAAGCCGCCGAACTGGCGCAAAGCATTCTCGATGACCTGGAGGCTGAATTCGCCCTCGACCACGACCTGATCCGCCTACGCGCCACCATTGGCATTACGCTGTTCCCGGAGGATGGCGACAGCACCGAGAAGTTGCTGCAAAAAGCCGAGCAAACCATGACCCTGGCCAAGAGCCGCTCGCGCAACCGTTACCAGTTTTATATCGCCAGCGTCGACAGCGAAATGCGCCGGCGCCGTGAATTGGAGAAAGACCTGCGCGATGCGCTGAGCCGTGAGCAGTTGCACCTGGTGTACCAACCGCAAATCAGCTACCGCGACCATCAGGTGGTGGGCGTGGAAGCCCTGCTGCGCTGGCAGCACCCTGAGCACGGGCTGGTACCGCCGGACTTGTTTATCCCGCTGGCGGAACAGAACGGCACCATCATTCCCATTGGCGAATGGGTGCTGGACCAGGCGTGCCGGCAATTGCGCGAATGGCATGATCAGGGTTTCACGGCGCTGCGCATGGCCGTCAACCTGTCCACCGTGCAACTGCACCACACCGAGTTGCCGCGGGTGGTCAACAACCTGATGCAGATCTATCGCCTGCCACCGCGCAGCCTGGAGCTGGAAGTGACCGAGACCGGCCTGATGGAAGACATCAGCACCGCCGCCCAGCATCTGTTGAGCCTGCGCCGCTCCGGGGCACTGATCGCCATTGATGACTTCGGCACCGGCTATTCCTCCTTGAGTTATCTCAAGAGCCTGCCCCTGGACAAGATCAAGATCGACAAGAGCTTCGTCCAGGACCTGCAGGACGACGACGATGACGCAACCATCGTGCGTGCCATTATCCAACTGGGCAAAAGCCTGGGCATGCAGGTGATTGCCGAAGGAGTGGAGACTGCCGAACAGGAGGCCTACGTCATCTCCGAGGGGTGCCATGAGGGGCAGGGTTATCACTACAGCAAACCGCTGCAGGCCCGGGAGTTGACGGCTTATTTGAAGCAGTCAGAGCGCAATAACGCCGTGAGCCTTTGAATTTACACTTCGATACTCAATATTTCCCGCGTATAAGCCTTTACACAAAATGCAAATCTTTCGCATTATGTCGCAGCGTTTGCGCTCCCCGCGCGCCCTATCAACAACCGAAGCAGGATGTTCGCCATGATTCGTATGCCCCTGGCCACCGCCAGTCTGCTGGCCATTGCCATTTCTCTCGCCGGTTGCGGCGAAGGTAAAGACAAGGCCGCCGCGCCCCAGGCACCCGCTGCCGCCAGCACTACCGCACCGGCGGCTGCCCCGGCAGGCCAGGTCGACGAAGCGGCCGCCAAGGCCGTGGTCGCGCACTACGCAGACATGGTGTTTGCGGTGTACAGCGACGCCGAATCCACCGCAAAAACCCTGCAGACTGCAATCGACACCTTCCTCGCCAACCCGAACGACGAAACCCTGAAAGCGGCCCGTACCGCCTGGATCGCCGCGCGCGTACCCTACCTGCAGAGCGAAGTATTCCGCTTCGGCAACACCATCATCGACGACTGGGAAGGCCAAGTTAACGCCTGGCCCCTGGACGAAGGCCTGATCGACTACGTCGACAAGTCCTACGAGCACGCGCTGGGTAACCCCGGTGCCAACGCCAACATCATCGCCAATAACGAGATTCAGGTGGGCGAAGACAAGGTCGACGTCAAGGACATCACCCCGGAAAAACTCGCCAGCCTCAATGAGCTGGGCGGTTCCGAAGCGAACGTCGCCACCGGCTACCACGCCATCGAATTCCTGCTGTGGGGCCAGGACCTCAACGGCACCGGCCCAGGCGCGGGCAACCGTCCGGCGTCGGACTACATGACCGGTGACGGTGCAACCGGCGGCCACAACGAGCGCCGCCGCACTTACCTGCGTGCGGTCACCCAACTGCTGGTCAGCGACCTGCAGGAAATGGTCGACAACTGGAAGCCCAACGTCGAAGACAACTACCGCGCCACCCTGGAGTCGGAACCGGGCACCGACGGCCTGCGTAAAATGCTGTTCGGCATGGGCAGCCTGTCTTTGGGCGAGCTCGCCGGGGAGCGCATGAAAGTGTCCCTGGAAGCCAACTCGCCGGAAGACGAGCAAGACTGCTTCAGCGACAACACCCATTACTCGCACTTCTACGACGCCAAGGGCATCCGTAACGTTTACCTGGGCGAATACACCCGTGTTGACGGCACCAAGCTGACCGGCGCCAGCCTGTCGTCCCTGGTGGCCAAGGCCGACCCGGCAGCCGATGCAGCCCTCAAGGCTGACCTGGCGGCCACCGAAGCGAAGATCCAAGTGATGGTTGACCACGCCAACAACGGCGAGCACTACGACCAGTTGATCGCCGCGGACAATGAAAAGGGCAACCAGATCGTGCGTGACTCGATCGCCGCCCTGGTCAAGCAGACCGGCTCGATCGAAGCCGCTGCCGGCAAGCTGGGCATCAGCGACCTGAACCCGGACAGTGCTGATCACGAGTTCTGATCAAGCGCAGTTGAAAGAGGCGACCTGCGGGTCGCCTTTTTCATGTGCGCAATAACTGCTGCACCCGTCCCTGTGGGAGCTGGCTTGCCTGCGATCCAGACAACTCGGTGATTCAAGCAAACCGAGTCGATACCTTCGCAGGCAAGCCACAGTTGACCGCGCCCGGCCACACACTCCACGATGCGAAGCGAGCCGCTCTTGATCTGCTTTTGATCTTAGGCGCCCCGTCAAACCACGCTGGCCGGAATTCGACAGGGATTTGGGGGGTAAACCGGCAGGGATGCCGGTTTAGCCGCCCCGCGCCATGGATGGCGCGTGGCGGCGGCCCCCCAAATCACTGGCGGATTACGGGCACACCGAGCCTAAGCGAGGTGCCGAGTGGTGGGGCAAGAGCCCTTTTGGTTACTTTTGGCTGGGCCGGCATTCCGGGCTCTTTTCCAAAAGTGACCCGCTGTCAGAGCGGAACCCTAGGTCGCCGTTACCTAAATAACGGATATGTACCCGGTCCAACTGTGTTGACTGCCAGGCCGCCTTCGCGAGCAAGCCCGCTCCCACAGTTGGATCGTGGGGTGTCAGGTAGATAAGCATCGGCTGTCAGGCCGCCATCGCAGGCAAGCCAGCTCCCACAGTTGGATCGTGATGTGTCAGGGAATCTGCGCCAGTCACGGGAGCAAGCTCCCTCGCCACAACTTCAGCGTCGCTGCGAAGTTGTGTAGACACCAAGCCACCGCAGCCCTTGGTTTACAAGACCTGCACCGCAGGTAGAATGGCGCCTCTGCCCAATCACCCGAGCGAACTTCATGGCGTTGCCGACCCTGCGTATCATCGGTTTCATCATCGGCATCTTCCTGATCACCCTTGCGGTCGCCATGGTGATCCCGATGGCGACCCTGGTGATCTTCGAACGCACCAGCGACCTCCCCTCGTTCCTGTGGGCCAGCCTGATCACCTTTATCGCCGGGTTGGCGCTGGTCATCCCTGGCCGCCCCGAGCACGTGCACCTGCGCCCCAGGGACATGTACCTGCTTACGGTCAGCAGTTGGGTAGTGGTGTGCATCTTCGCCGCCCTGCCCTTTTTGCTGACCCAGCACATCAGCTACACCGACTCGTTCTTTGAAAGCATGTCCGGCATCACCGCCACCGGGTCCACCGTGCTGAGCGGCCTGGACAGCATGTCGCCAGGCATTTTGATGTGGCGTTCGCTTTTGCACTGGCTCGGCGGTATCGGCTTTATCGGCATGGCGGTGGCGATCCTGCCGCTGCTGCGCATTGGTGGCATGCGCCTGTTCCAGACCGAATCTTCGGACCGCTCGGAAAAGGTCATGCCTCGCTCGCATATGGTGGCGCGCTTGATCGTGGCGGCGTATGTGGGCATCACCATCTTCGGCAGCCTGGCCTTCTGGTGGGCCGGAATGGGCGTGTTCGATGCGATCAACCATGCCATGTCGGCGATCTCCACCGGTGGGTTTTCCACTTCGGACGAGTCCCTGGCCCATTGGAAACAACCGGCGGTGCACTGGGTCGCGGTGGTGGTGATGATCCTCGGCAGCTTGCCGTTCGCCCTGTACGTGGCCACCTTGCGCGGCAACCGTCGGGCGCTGATCAAGGACCAGCAAGTGCAAGGCCTGCTCGGCCTGTTGCTGGTGACCTGGCTGGTACTCGGCACCTGGTACTGGTGGACAACCAACCTGCATTGGCTCGATGCCTTGCGTCATGTGGCGCTGAACGTGACATCGGTGGTGACCACCACCGGCTTTGCACTGGGGGACTACAGCCTGTGGGGCAACTTCTCACTGATGCTGTTTTTCTACCTGGGCTTTATCGGCGGCTGCTCGGGCTCCACCGCGGGCGGTATCAAAATCTTCCGTTTCCAGGTGGCCTATATCCTGCTCAAGGCCAACTTGAATCAGTTGATTCATCCACGCGCGGTGATCAAGCAGAAGTACAACGGCCATCGCCTCGATGAAGAGATCGTGCGCTCGATTCTGACCTTTTCGTTTTTCTTCGCCATCACTATCTGCATGATCGCCCTGGCCCTGTCACTGCTGGGCGTGGACTGGATGACCGCATTGACCGGCGCCGCCAGTACCGTATCCGGCGTGGGCCCCGGCCTGGGCGAAACCATCGGCCCGGCCGGCAATTTCGCCACCCTGCCGGATGCCGCCAAGTGGATCCTGTCCCTGGGCATGTTGCTGGGACGCCTGGAGATCATCACCGTGTTTGTGTTGTGCATTCCGGCGTTCTGGCGTCACTGACGGTCGACATTTGCTGCAACCGCGCCCGGTATTCGCCGGGCGTGGCATCGAACCAGCGGCGAAAGGCGCGGAAAAAGTTACTCGGGTCGGCAAAGCCCAGCAGGTAGGCGATTTCCAGCAGGGTCATGTTGGGTTGTGCCAGGTACTGCTCGGCCAGTTCGCGCCGGGTGTCATCGAGCAAGGCCTGGAAGCTGGTGCCCTCCTCCTGTAGCCGCCGCTGCAAGGTGCGCTGGGACAGGTGCAACGTCTGGGCCACCGCTTCGCGCTTGGGTTCGCCCTGGGGCAGCAGGCGGCACAGCACCTGACGCGCCTTGTGGGTCACGCGGCTTTCGGAAAAACGCGCCAGGTATTCTCCGGCAAAGCGATCATGCAGCAGCGCCATGGCTTCATTGGCTGTGGGCAGCGGCGCCTCCATGTCGGCCTGCTCGAAAATCAACGCGTCATAGGGTGCATTGAATTGCAAAGGCGCGTGGAAGGCGTGTTGGTAGGGCGCCAAGTCCGCCGGCTGGTCGCCTTGCAGCAGCACTTTGCGCGGTTGCAGGGTGCGCCCGGTAAGCCAGCCGCACAGGGCCAGAGCGCTGGCCAGCGAGGCCTCGGCGCTTTGACGGGTGGGCGGCAGATGATCGCCATGCACCGTCAGAATCAACGCATAGCCTTCGGGTAAAAGTCGGAAACTCAAGTCAGCGCTTTCGGCGATGATGCGCTGGTAGCGCACCAAGCGCATAAAGCCTTCGGCCAGGGTGTTGCTGGACATCAACGCATAACCGGCAACATGAAACGAGGCAGGCCGTACCACCTTGCCCATGTTCAGGCCAATCGCCGGGTTGCCCGACACCTCCACCGCACGCTGCCACAGGCGGGTCATGGCGTCTTGCGGGAAGCGCGCATCGGGGTCAGTGAGGGACGCATAATCCAGGCCCAACTGCTTGAACAAGGCCCTGCAATCCAGGCCATCCATTTCCAGCGCCTTGACGATGCCCATCGCCCAGCTTGCAGAAGTTGTTCGTTCGCTCATGGCGTCTTCTTATTGAAAGCAGGCTCAAACGGCAGCCAGGAAGCCAAGGATACTAAAGTGGCATCTATTGTCACTGGCTGTTAGCACTGTTCACTCTAGACTCAAATAAGCTCCCCGCCGCGCACCCGTTGGCGGCACAACAACCAGAGGGCCGGTGACCGTGGAAAACATCAAGAAATTCAATAGTTTTGCCGAGTTCTACCCGTACTACCTGGCCGAGCATGGCAACAGCACCTGTCGGCGCCTGCACTTTATCGGCACCACCCTGGTGATCGGCATTCTCGCCTATGCCATCGGCAGAGGCTCATTGGTCCTGCTACTGGCCTTGCCGCTCGCGGGCTACAGCTTTGCCTGGATAGGCCACTTCTTCTTCGAAAAGAACCGCCCCGCCACCTTTCAGCACCCGTTTTACAGCTTGCTGGGGGATTTTGTGATGTACCGCGACATGATCCTCGGCAAGGTGCCGTTCTAAATCCCTTGTAGGAGCGAGCTCGCTCGCGAAGCTCGCACAGACACCGCTGGCTACCTGACGCACCGAGTTATCGTTGACGCTTTTCCCGAGCAAGCTCGCTCCTACAGTCTTTTAGGAGAAAAATGGGCGGGACAATCGAGATAAAAGTCTTTTTGTCATTTACGGTGCTGTATCCTGCCAAGGCTTTTTGAGAGCGCGGAATCACCTGCGATTGAAAAAACAGACCTTGCGAGGAGCGACCACGATGCACGAGATACCTAATCTCCCCTTCCCAAGCCTGCACCCAACTGAGCAGCCAACACCGCAGCAGGCCAGCGAGAAGCAGCCTGAGGCCAAAGAAGCAAAACCAGTCGAGCGCGAAAGCCGGGACTGACGCCGTACCAGACCGTGTGGAAAGCGCGCCTTTGAGCGCTTTCCACACTGCCTGAATCATCCGAGACCTTCACTATGACCACTTCCCCTTCCGACACGCCGGACACCGCTGTACTCGACGCTGCCTTGCAGATGGTCGAAGTCTGGAACCGCCTCAGTGCCGACAAGCAAGCGGCACTGCTCAAGCGCTTTGGCACTCAGGAAAACGCCCTGGCGGCCCTGGTGACCACCCAATTGCTGGCCCCCGCCCACGCTTGATCGGCTTTAGATCTGACGTTTTACATTTTTGCCGCCCTGCCCGGCCTGCGCGCCGGTATCATTAGCAGCCTATCTTTACCTGCTGCGACAGTGGATCTCTCCCATGCCAGATACCCAGCGCCCCATGGCGGTCACGCTGCAAGTCGTTTCCATCGTGCTGTTTACCTTTATCGGCTACCTGAATATCGGCATCCCCCTGGCCGTATTGCCGGGTTATGTGCATAGCCAACTGGGCTATGGCGCCGTTATCGCCGGGCTGGTGATCAGCGTGCAATACCTGGCTACCCTGCTGAGCCGCCCCTATGCTGGCAAAATCATCGACAACTTGGGCAGCAAGCGCGCCGTGCTGATCGGCCTGGTGGGCTGCGGTTTGAGCGGCGTATTCATGTTGCTGGCGGCGTGGTTCTCCAGCCTGCCGGCCTTCAGCCTCGGTTGCCTGCTGATCGGTCGACTGGTGTTGGGCAGCGCCGAAAGCCTGGTGGGTTCGGGCGCGATTGGCTGGGGCATTGGCCGCGTCGGTGCGGCTAATACGGCCAAGGTTATTTCCTGGAACGGCATCGCCAGCTACGGCGCGCTGGCGGTCGGTGCGCCGTTGGGGGTGCTGCTGGTCAGCCAGTTGGGGCTGTGGAGCATGGGCGTCAGCATCATTCTATTGGCCGTGCTGGGCGTGCTGTTGGCCTGGAAAAAACAAGCCGCGCCGATTGTGCCCGGCATCCGTTTGCCGTTCATGAATGTGCTGGGCCGCGTGCTGCCCCATGGTTGCGCGCTGGCGCTGGGTTCAATCGGCTTTGGCACCATCGCCACCTTTATCACGCTGTATTACAGCACCCAGCACTGGGATAACGCGGTGTGGGCCTTGAGCCTGTTCGGTGCCAGTTTTATCGGCGCGCGTTTGCTGTTTGGCAACTTGATCAACCGCATCGGCGGTTTTCGCGTCGCCATCGCTTGCCTGTCGGTGGAAGTGCTGGGCCTGCTGTTGCTGTGGCTGGCGCCGGATGCCCAGCTGGCGTTGGCGGGTGCGGCGTTGAGCGGCTTCGGCTTTTCCCTGGTGTTCCCGGCGTTGGGGGTAGAGGCGGTCAACCTGGTGCCGGCCTCCAGCCGTGGCTCGGCGGTGGGCGCCTATTCGCTGTTTATCGATTTGTCCCTGGGCATCACCGGGCCACTGGCGGGCGCCGTGGCGGCAGGTTTTGGCTTTGCTTCGATCTTCCTGTTCGCCGCCCTCGCCGCTTTCGCCGGTTTGCTGCTGAGCATCTACCTGTACCGGCAGGCGCCCAAGGCCCGCGAAACACGCGACGCCTAGAAGTCGACCTTGCCGCGCCCGGCCTTGATGCTGCCGCGCTTGGTCTTGGACTCCAGGCGGCGTTTCTTCGAGCCCAGGGTGGGCTTGGTCGGACGCCTTTTTTTCTCGACCTTGGTGGCGCTCTGGATCAACTCCACCAGGCGCTCCAGCGCATCGGCGCGGTTCTGCTCCTGGGTGCGATATTGCTGGGCCTTGAGCACCAGCACGCCTTCGCTGGTGATCCGGCTGTCGCGCAGCGCCAGCAAACGCTCCTTGTAGAACTCTGGCAACGACGAGGCCGGAATATCAAACCGCAGGTGCACCGCACTCGACACTTTATTGACGTTCTGCCCACCGGCACCTTGGGCACGAATGGCGGTCAGCTCGATCTCGGCATCGGGCAAGTGTACGTTGTTGGAAATCACCAGCATGGAAAGCGCAAGCCTTGTTAGGAGAGTTAGAGATACGCCCCCTCAAGCCGAGCGCGGTCAAAAATGTGGGAGCGGGCTTGTGTGGGAGTCGGGCTTGCCCGCGATGCAGGCACCGAGGTGTAACAGGTACACCGCGGTGATGCTATCGCAGGCAAGCCAGCTCCCACACAAGCCCGCTCCCACATTTAGCGCAGTATATGGCCTTACTTCACCGTCAAGGCTTGGACTGCGACGGGCTGCTGCGCACGCTTGTTCTTGACCCAATAACACACACCCATGAACGCCACCCACACCGGGATCGCGTACACCGAGCGGTCAATGCCTGGAATCATCAACATGGTGCCCAGGATAAACACCACAAACGCGACACAGATGATATTGCCATACGGGTACCACAGCGCCTTGAACAGCGGCACCTGGCCGATGCGGTTCATGTGCTGGCGGAACTTGAAGTGGGAGAAGCTGATCATCGCCCAGTTGATCACCAGCGTGGCCACCACCAGCGACATCAACAGTTCCAGCGCGTCATGGGGCATCAGGTAGTTCATCAGCACCGCCACCAGGGTGATCGCCGCCGAGGCCAGGATCGAACGCACCGGCACGCCGCGCTTGTCGATCTTCGCCAGGGCCTTGGGCGCGTCGCCCTGCTCGGCCATGCCCAAGAGCATGCGGCTGTTGCAGTAGGTACCGCTGTTGTACACCGACAGCGCGGCCGTCAGCACCACGAAGTTGAGGATATGCGCGGCGGTGTTACTGCCCAGCATCGAGAACACCTGCACGAACGGGCTGCCACTGTAGGCATCGCCGGAGGCGTTGAGGGTCGCCAAGAGGCTGTCCCACGGTGTGAGCGACAGCAGTACCACCAGGGCACCGATGTAGAAAATCAGGATGCGGTAGATCACCTGATTGATCGCCTTGGGGATCACGGTACGTGGCTGGTCGGCTTCGGCAGCGGTAAAGCCGAGCATTTCCAGGCCGCCAAAGGAAAACATGATGATCGCCATGGCCATCACCAAACCGCCGACGCCATGGGGGAAGAAACCACCATGCTCCCACAGGTTGCTGACCGAGGCTTGCGGGCCGCCGCTGCCGCTGACCAGCAGGTAACTGCCCAGGGCAATCATGCCGACGATCGCCACCACCTTGATGATGGCAAACCAGAACTCGGCTTCACCGAAGACTTTGACGTTGGCCAGGTTGATCGCGTTGATCAGCACGAAGAACGCCGCCGCCGAGACCCAGGTCGGAATCTCCGGCCACCAGTAGTGCACGTACTTGCCGACGGCCGTCAGCTCCGACATACCCACCAGAATGTACAGAATCCAGCAGTTCCAGCCCGACAGGAAGCCGGCGAAACCGCCCCAGTACTTGTGGGCAAAGTGGCTGAAAGAGCCGGCAACCGGCTCCTCGACAATCATTTCGCCAAGCTGGCGCATGATCATGAAGGCGATAAAGCCGCAGATGGCATAGCCCAGGATCATCGACGGGCCGGCGGATTTGAGCACCCCGGCCGAGCCCAGGAACAGGCCGGTGCCGATAGCGCCACCGAGGGCGATCAACTGGATATGCCGGTTTTTCAGGCCGCGTTTCAGCTCGCCTGAAGAAGAATGGGGTCCACTCATGAAAAGGGTCTCACGCAAGGTTTGAAGAGTTGAATGCAGGTTGCTGCCTTGAATTACCGACTCAAGCAGCGCCGCTCAAACCCCAGCGCAGGCACCAGGAGTACAGCGTCTTTCTAATGGTCATGCGTCACCTGTTTGTTTTTATCTGTGACGAAATCGAACCCGTCCGGCTCGTGGCCAGGCGGAGTGATCAGGGGGATCAAACCCTGAGGTCTTGGCCTTTTGCGTGGGTACGCAAGGGGGGTCACAGTAAAACGCGGCGCATTGTACACCGCTCGACAGCTTCGGCACGCACCGGGAAAGTGCACAGACGATTCTGTCAGCTAATGCTTACATCATCGCAACCCCCAACAAAGCCAGGACATTTTCGTAAAGCTGTCGTTACACCCCGGAAAACCTGCGTTACAGCCAGACTTCGGCAGCCCTCAACGGAATTCTGTCGGTAGGCAGCATCTGAAGAATCGCTTCAGCCAATGCACTGTTTTGCCTGAATAAAAAAATCCATCAAAAAACAGAAGAAAAAATCCAAATGAAACCGTGTCAATAAATTTTTTGCATTTCGAAACACTCTCTTCTAGGTTCTTTGCACTTGCCCGCGAAGCCCGTGGGTGAGCCGTTCTCAATCAACGTCCTCTAGGAGATACACCATGCAAGCACTGGAAAACGACCTGGAAACCGAACTGCAACTCGACGATTGGTTTGAAGCGCCGACCCATGAGGCCGCCGTTGAAATGATGCAAGCCGATGCCGTTGTGCCTTTTGGCACCGCGATGTGGCCTTTCTAATACCCGGCAGGCATCCGGCAGGCGCTGTGCACGGCGCCTGCCCCCTTACCCAAGGCACAGAAGGACACCCGTCATGGACAAGGCCCGCGCCGTCGAACACTTTCTCTACTACCTTGCGCACCACCCGGCCCTCAGCGGCCTGAACCGTCCCACCGTGTTGCTGGGCCATACCGAGCGCTATGACGCCATCGCCCAGGCGATCACCCACGGCAGCGCCGCCCGCTTCAACTTCCAACTGCAACGCCTGGACCTGGCGCCCAGCGACACCTTGGCACAGGCCATTCAAACCTGTGACCTGTACCTGTTTCTCTACGATTCTTCCACGCTGCCCAACCCACGCGCCGAAGGCCCGGACTTTATCCGCGCCCTGCAAGGCGTGATGGCCGAACACTGGAAGAAATCCCTGCTGTTCAAGGATTACGGCGACTATTTCTACGACACCTTCAGCGTCGAGCCCCAACGCATCGCCGACCTCAACGCCACGCTGATCCGGCGCATGGCCCAGGCCAACGTGCTGAGCTTTACCGACAAACACGGTTCGCGCCTGGAAGCGCCGATGAGCAGCATCAAGAAGTGGACCAATATCAACGGCGTCGGCAACCACGACCTGGCCCCCGGCGAAATCGCCACCCACAGTGAAGCCATCAACGGCCAGGTGCGGTTTGTCGGCACCTTCCTCAGCACCATCCCCTTTGCGCGCAAATACGGCGTGCTGCAATCACCGCTGGAGTTATGGATCGAAAACTCCACCGTTTGCAGCGTGGCCAGTGAGGTGCCGGGGCTGGCGGATGATTTCAACAAGTACCTGAATGCCAACCCGTCCAACCGTCGTGTGGAGGAGTTGGGGATTGGTACCAATGAAGGGGTCAAGGACCTGTATGCGCGCAATGCCGGGTTTGAAGAGCGCCATTGCGGGTTGCACCTGGGCTTGGGTGGCGGGCAGAAAGGCAGTCATCACCTGGACCTGATCTTCGCCAGCGGGGTGTTGGCGCTGGATGACAAGCCGGTGTTTGATGGTGCCTTTGCCTTTTAAGCCCCCTTTCGAAACAAATGAAGCTTCAAATGTGGGAGCGGGCTTGCTCGCGAAGGCGGTGGGTCAGTCGATGCATGCGTCAACTGATACACCGCCTTCGCGAGCAAGCCCGCCCCCACATTGCATTTGCTTACC